>JAILIO010000142.1 GCA_024695225.1 Lachnospiraceae bacterium | reverse complement strand
CAAGGATCGCAAAGTTTGTATTTTCAGTGCTGTATTCCGAAGACTTGTAGGCGTGGCCGTTTACCACTGCCAGTCCGCCCTCGTAATATTCCGTAGCCACCTCTCCCGCAGGATTGGTGCAGAAGGTCCTGGCCTTGTCGTCAAATGTAGGTGTATGACAGATGAGCTTTGCCTCATAGAGGTTCTCATTCAGTTCCTGCATGATCTCATTTCTGACTTCAACCCTGACGCCCACATCCACAGTTCCGGGGGTGGTCTCTATGCCGTTGTCGCGGCAGAGCCCGCTGAACCAGTCGGCTCCTTCCCGGCCGACAGAGCACACTATCCTGTCTCCTCTGTACTCATTTCCGTTGGAGCACCTGACACCCACAGCCCTGCCGTTCTCGATGATGATATCGTCCACCATGGTGTTGAATATCATCTCAGCCCCTTCTTCTCTCAGATGGTCTTCTATCCTGCCGTAGATCCTGTAGCCTTCCTCGGTGCCCAGATGTCTTATGGGGCACTCCACCAGCTTGAGATTTGCTATTATGGCCTTCCTGCGTATCTCCCTTATGGCCTCCATACGGTCCACGCCGTACACATGTTTGTCCGCGCCGAAGGAGAGATATATGTCGTCTGATTTCTTTATGAGACGCCTGGTCTCATCGTATCCCAGTATGACAGGAAGATTTCCGCCAACATCCGGGGAAAGGGAAAGTTTTCCATCGGAAAAAGCGCCGGCGCCGGCGAACCCGGTGGTTATGGAACAGGGCTTACACCCCATGCACACTCCGGTCTTTCTCTTTGGACATGAACGGTCCTTTATGCAGCGTCCCTTTTCGATCAAAAGGACTTTCATATCTTTTTTTTCTTTTAACAGCTCATAGGCGCAGAATATTCCGCCCGGTCCCGCGCCTATGATGATAACGTCATAATTCATATATACTCACTTTATAACCTGAATCCATCCCTCGGGGGCTTCTATCCTGCCCATCTGAATGCCCGTAAGGGTATCATAGAGTTTCTGTATCACAGGTCCCATCTTCTCCATACCGCTGGGGAAGCAGATCTCATGGCCGTGGTCATTTATCATGCCGACAGGGGAAATAACTGCAGCTGTACCGCAGAGTCCGCACTCGGCAAAGTCGGAAACCTCGTCAAAGTAAACGGGTCTCTCCTCGGTCTTGAGTCCCAGATAATGCTCTGCCACATACATGAGAGAACGTCTGGTGATGGAGGGCAGAATGCTGTCCGAACGGGGTGTGACCACGGTATTGTCCTTTGTGACAAAGAGGAAATTGGCTCCTCCTGTCTCTTCAACCCTGGTCCTGGTGCCTGCATCCAGATAGAGATTCTCTGCAAAGCCCTCTCTGTGGGCGATCATTATGGGGTGAAGGCTCATGGCATAATTGAGGCCGGCCTTTACATTTCCGGTTCCCTTGGGGGCCGCCCTGTCAAAATCACTGACCCTTATGGAAATGGGCTTTGCGCCCCCTTTGAAATAAGGTCCCACAGGGGTTGTCAGGATCCTGAACTGATACTCTTCGGCAGGCTTCACGCCGATGACGGCTGAAGACCCGAACATATAAGGTCTGATATAAAGAGTGGCGCCTGAGCCGTAAGGAGGAACCCAGTCCTCATTTGCGGCAACCGTCTCTATCACGGCCTGTACAAATCTTTCCTTGGGGAAAGCGGGCATCTCAAGTCTCTTACAGGAATTCACCATCCTCTCACCGTTCATGTCCGGTCTGAAAGCGACGATGTGTCCGTCCTCGGTCTCATAGGCCTTAAGACCTTCGAAACAGCTCTGAGAATACTGAAGCACTCCCGCGCATTCAGTGATGGTGATCATGTCGTCCCCGGTGAGAACACCCTCGTCCCAGGAACCGTCCTTGTAATTTGAGACATAACGATAATCGGTCTTTATGTATGAGAAACCGATCTCACCCCAGTCTAATTCTTTCTTTGCCAATCAAAACACCTCCCTTGATCAATCAGATATAATCACACGCGCAAAAGCGCCTGTATGATTCGCAAAATATCGCTATAATATTTTAATCTATAAGGAATATTTGTCAACTGTGCCACATACCATGCAGAGGATCGACATGTATTTCACGTCTCGGGTGTGACATCCTGCCCCGCCCCGGTCTGTAAAGTTTTCGATGTAATTATTTATCACGGTAGTGTGCAGTTAATGCGAGCGATCTTCGTATCTGCAAAGACTCTGTGGGAATAATGTGCCAGGATCTGTGTCTTGCCGAATGGGAAATATCTGTTATACTTTACAAAAACTGAAACGGAAGGACAAGATGGCACTTAAAGACGAGATCAGAGAACAGAGAAAAAGTTTAAAAGGAAAGGGAATAAAGGCACATATTTCCTGGTTTGTCACATATTACGGCATGACCGTGGTGCTGGGGATCATAGCATCCATCATCCTGATCTATTTTCTGTACACGGTATTCACTGCGAAAAAACAGGGTTTCGGTATAGTGATGATAAACGCTTCATCCCTGGACCTCTTCACCGAATCGGATGCAGGGGAAGAACTTGCATCTGCTTTTTCAGAGTATGCGGGAATAGATCCAAATAAAGAAACCGTACTGGCCGACCTGAACGAGAGGCTGGACATCTCGGAAGACATGGACTATCAGACAGTTGAGAGGATATTTGCGCTCAGCGCCTCAAACCAGTTGGATGTGCTGACCGCAGACCCTGAAGTGTACGATTATTACTCAGGAGCGCAGACCTTTGAGGATCTCAGGAACTTCCTGACAGAAGAAGAACTCAGTTACTTTGAGAAGAATTCCCTTTTATATTATTCGGATTCAAAAGACTCTGACGGAAATGTGGTGGAGACACATGTCCCCACGGGAGTATACTGCACGGGTTCCGAGGCTCTTTCCCGGGTGGACGCATTTGAAGAAAAAGAATGCATAACCGGCATCATAGCAGGAAGCCTTCACCCCGACAGAGCCGTGCTGTTCATAAAATACCTGACAGGCACCTGAATTATTTTCTTTTGTAGGTCATAAAATGATAAGCCAGGTCGAAGGATGTCATCTCCTCCCCCGTCTCTGTTATCTCCCACTCAGGGTCTCTGTCCAGATCGGGAAAATAACTGTCCGCATTGAAACTGTGGTCGATCTTTGTGATATATGCCTTATCCGTGTACGGCAGGAAAAGTTTATAGACAGAAGAGCCTCCGATCACAAATATGTCATCGGGATCCAGGTCTGATGTGACGGACAGAGCTTCTTCCGGGCTGTGTACCACGCAGGCGCCGGGTATCTCAAGGGAGATATCCCGGGAAAGTATTATATTGTCCCTCTGTGACAAGGGTCTTTTCCCGGGGAAAGTATCCAGGGTTTTTCGCCCCAGGATCACTGTCTTTCCAAGGGTAATCCTTCTGAAATTCTTCTGGTCTTCCGGGATGGTGGTCAAAAGCCTTCCTTCAAAACCTATCCCCCAGTTCCTGTCTACGGCAGCTATAGCAATCATCTCTCACTCCTCTGTATCGACCGGTCATCTGCAATATCTGAAACTCGATCACACCCACGCGATATAAGGAAAAGTCCCCCCGCATGGCCGGAAGCCAGATACCGCACGCCTGACCCGGACTCAATTTTACTTCACCTCAGATGGCTATGGGTATATCCTTTATCTGCTCCCCGTATTCGTATCCGATCAGTTCCACATCATCCCTTGTAAATTCATAGAAATCATGCTTGTCCGGGTTCAGCCTGAACTCCGGTGCCGGCTTCTCCTCCCGGGATATCAGTTCCTTTATGAGAGGCACATGCCTGTCGTAAATATGAGCGTCAGCGATGACATGCAAAAGTTCCCCGGGCACCATATCGCAGGTCCTGGCCAGCATGTGCACCAGCACCGCATACTGGACCACATTCCAGTTGTTTGCAGCCAGCACATCCTGGGATCTCTGGTTCAAAACCGCATTCAGCCTGTACTTCCCATCCGGCCCGTCGTCAGTCACATTGAATGTCATGCTGTAGGCGCAGGGATACAGATTCATCTCGCTCAAGTCCGCATGCACGTACATATTTGTCATTATCCTGCGGGAAAAAGGATTGTTCTTAAGATCGTAGATCACCCTGTCCGTCTGATCGAACATCCCCTCTCTGTACTTGCTCTTAACCCCCATCTGATAACCGTAGGCCTTGCCGATGGAGCCGTCTTCATCCGCCCACTCGTCCCAGATATGGCTGTGGAGGTCGTGGATATTGTTGGACTTTGCCTGCCATATCCAGAGCATTTCATCCACGGCGCTCTTTATGGCGGTCCTCCTAAGAGTGAGTATGGGAAACTCCTTTGAAAGGTCATACCTGTTCACAACCCCGAATTTCTTTATAGTGTATGCACTCTTCCCGTCGGGCCACTTGGGGCGAACCTTCTGCCCTTCAGTCGAAGTGCCGTTCTCAAGAATGTCCCTGCACATGGAAATAAAAACCCTGTCCGCGTAACTCATGGTCTTCAGTCCTTTCTGTCGTACTTGTCCGCAAGGGAATTGATCTGGTCTGCGAAACGCGCCATCTCCTTGTTTGCAAGCCCGCTGTTCTTCCTTATGACGCTCATCAGGCGCTCTCCGGCAGCCAGAAGCCTGTTGAACACACCTGCTGCAATGATGGCCTTCTTCTTGATGGGACGTGCCTCCGCAACAGTAATAAACTCACCGCTTATGAGATCGAACCTGGTGCCGCTGTATGGAGCATAGGCGTCAAATCCGTGTTCCTTTATCAGGCATTCTGTAAATGCCTTTGCATTCAGATCGTCACCGTGCACCACAAAAACCTTGTCAGGCTTTTCCTTAAAGTGGTTCACCCACTCCAGGAGGCCTTCCTTGTCAGCGTGTCCCGAAAGTCCCGCCAGCTGTCCGATCTCCGCCTGCACATCCACAGGCTCACCGAAAAGCTTGACGCTCTTCTTGCCGTCGATGATGATACGTCCCAGAGTCCCCTCCGCCTGATATCCGGTGAAGAGAATGGTGCTCTCCTCCCTCCAGAGGTTATGCTTCAGGTGATGCCTGATCCTGCCGGCATCGCACATTCCCGATGCGGAAATGATAACCTTGGGGGTGGGGTCAAAGTTTATGGCCTTTGATTCCTCCGAAGTGATGGAATACCTGAGCCCCGGGAAAGTCAGGGGATTGATCCCCGCATTTACCAGTTTCATCGCATCCTCATCAAAGCAGGATGATATATTTTTCTTGAATACCTCAGTCGCTTCAACCGCCAGAGGGCTGTCGATATACACAGGCCAAACCCCGTGTCCCGTCACAAGATTGTCATGCTTTATCTGCCTGATATTGTAAAGCACCTCCTGTGTACGGCCCACGGCAAAGGACGGGATCACCACATTGCCGCCTCTGTCCAGAGTCTTCTGGATGAACTCCGCAAGAGGTTTGCAGTTATCGCCTCTCTCTTTTTTATGGAACCTGTCGCCGTATGTGGATTCCATCACGGCATAATCCGCATCATCCACATATTCGGGATCTTTTATCAGGGGCTGGTCTTTATTTCCTATATCGCCGGAAAACACGATCTTCTTTTCGGTATCCCCCTCCCTGGCCCATACTTCTATGCTGGAGGAACCAAGAAGATGCCCCACATCGGTAAAGCGGATCTTCAGATCCTCCGCCACTTCGACTACTGTATCATAAGGATTTGCTATGATCAGCCGGATAACTCCCTCCGCATCCTCCATGGTATAGAGGGGGTCGCTGTAAACCACCTCGCTGCTTCTCTTTGCCTTTCTGGATTTCCATTCTGCTTCCTGCATCTGAATATGCGCACAGTCACGGAGCATAATGGAACACAGGTCAGCCGTGGCTTCAGTAGCATAGATCTTTCCTCTGAAACCCTTTTTATAGAGCAGCGGCAGATTCCCGGTATGGTCTATATGTGCATGGGTGATAAGTACGATATCGATATCGGATGCAGGTACCGGCATATCCACATTTTCAAAATGATCGGTTCCCTGCTCCATACCACAGTCTACAAGAATATTCAGTTTACCTACTTTTAAATAATGACAGCTTCCGGTGACTTCATGATCTGCGCCGATAAACATAAGTTCCATATGCTCACCTCACTTTGCTGTAAAAGACAGGATCTTTTGCGTACCCGGCGGCCCGCATCGATCAGTATCCGGCAAAAACAAACCTTACCAGATATAATACCATAAGATGTGCCGGATAGAAAATATAATAGAAAAACTTGTGCTGTCTGCCCCTCTCCCCGTTGTAAAAATACAGCATCACAAAGGCGGGAAGAGCCCATGGTTCAAACAGGAACGAAAGATACCCGAACACTACGGAAAACAGCCTGACTTCCCTGAAAATGTAAAAGATCACTATGAGCATGATCCCCCGGTAATCGTAATCACAGTCCACAGAAAAAGCAATGAACATGGATAATGAGATCAAAAGGGATGATAAAAGAAATCTCACCGTTTTGTCCCAAAGAGAGATACCCTCATCAAAAAGAGATGTGATACCTGTCCTTTCCAGCCCCCATATGGTCAGGAAACCTAAAAAAAGCGTAAAAAAAACATTTCTGAAGGCAAAAGCAAACTCACTGTAAAAGGCAAGCTGAAAAGGAATTTCCGAGATGATCGCAAACATCAGGAGTCTCATTGCATATTTACGCCGGTCGTGAGTTTTCAAAAACCCTTCCACCAGAAGAAACGCAAAAATGGGAAATGCTATCCGGCCGATATTTCTCATGGACTGATATATCTGCTCACTTAAAGCAGTATTCCCAAAATATATATTACTCAAAACAGGATAATAAAGAGCCGCTCCAATGTGGTCGATGAGCATTGTGAGCACCGCCACAACCTTAAGCTTATGTCCGTCCGGGCCGTTGTACCCAAGAAAGATCCCCTTGCCGTTCAGGATACCGGGATAACTATTCATTTTCGTCGTTTTCGGGAAGCCTTATGAATTCGGTGTCATCCTCCGACACAAGCCTGTCCCTTCCGTGTCCCTTTGCGTAATAGAGAAGATCATCGGCGCGTTTCACACATTTGTCGGCTTCTTCATCGCGCTGAGCCTGTATAAGCCCCGCGCTGATCCTGGGAGATATGATATGTTCTCCATAAGAGATCTCAAGCCTGCGGATATCATCCATGATCTTCAGAAGGACATCCTGAGCATCTCTCAGGACACAGGTTGTGAATACAAATAAAAACTCTTCACCGCCCCATCTGGCCACAAATCCGTGCCCACCCATGTTGCGCTTAAATACGGAAGCCACTTCTTTCAGCACAAGGTCCCCTGCATCATGGCCGTATGTGTCATTTACCTTTTTAAAGAAATCGATATCGGCGATAGCCACGCAGAAATCAGTGCCGTCAATATTGGAATTCTCCCTGATCTCTTTCAGTTCACCTGTGGCATATCTCCTGTTGTAGACCTCTGTCAGCGCATCGTAATCCACAAGTTTCCTCAGGGAATTCTGCATCTGTTTTCCTGTTTTTGCGAGAGCCCCCACCTCATCATCCGATGTGAGAACATCATGGGGAAGATCCGCCTCAAAATCAGACTTTGCAACCTTCTCCATAAAGCGGTTCAGCACATTCAGCATGCCCACAGTCTTTCCGGCCTCGGAAGCCGTTGCGAGAGCAACGATCACAGCAGCTGCTGCAAATATCAGGATTATGGGAATGATGGCGCGATAAACACCTCTGTTTACTTTCGCCGAATTCCTGCAGACTCCGTACATGCCAAAAACAGAGCCGTCTGAATTTACAATGGGTTTATAGTATGCAAAATACTTTTCATCATTTATTTTAACATCTTCATAGAAAACATCTTTTCCACCCTCCAGCACATCCTGTATGACGGTATACGCCGATCCTGTGTTCACCAGCCTGTTGTGATCAGCATCCTTAAAGG
>JAILIO010000118.1 GCA_024695225.1 Lachnospiraceae bacterium | reverse complement strand
TTGTTGTAAAGCTTGATAATATTCATGTTGTATCTCCTTTCTCAGAAAAGTCCTGTGATAAACAAAACTATGATCAGCACTGTCAGTACGTAGCGGAAATAAAAGAGAAGCTTTCTGCTCATCTTTATTCCCTCTCCTGTGTTTACTTCATTTAAATAATTGTCAGCACCCCAGCCGTAATTTGTGGTACAGAACAGAACGTATAAAAGAGCTCCCAAAGGCAGCAGGATATAGCTTACTATGAAGTCTTCGCTGTCCAATATGTCCCTTCCCCCTATCAGATGCACATTTGAGAGGATGTTGTAGCCTAAGAGGCAGGGGAGACTTGCGATCAGCATCACAATACAGTTTATGATAACGGATTTTTTTCTGCTCCATTTCAGGTTGTCCATGGAGGAACCCACCAGATTTTCAAACACGGCGATGACGGTGGAGAAACTGGCAAAGGTCATAAAGAGGAAGAAAAGTGTCCCCCAAAGCCGTCCCAAATGCATGTTTGTAAATATCCCGGGAAGGGTTATGAAGATAAGTGAAGGTCCTGCATCAGGCTCTATGCCAAAGGAGAAACAGGCGGGGAAGATTATGAAGCCGGACAGCAGAGCCACAAAGGTGTCAAGGACGCATATCTTCACGGCCTCCCCGGTGAGTGTATAGTCCTTTGACATGTAACTTCCGAAGATCTCCATGGAGGCAATGCCTATGCTCAGTGTGAAGAAGGCCTGACTCATGGCGGCTGTGACCACATTGCCCAGCCCGATCTGGTTCACATTTTCCATGTTTGGCATCAGATAGAAAGACAAGCCTTCTGCAGCGTTGGAAAGGGTGAAACTTTTGAGGGACAGGAGTATGATGATCCCCAGAAGACCTATCATCATGAACTTATTAACCCTTTCAAGCCCGTTCTGCACTCCGAAACTCAGCACCAGAAAACCGGCGATCACAACTATGGCCATAAATATGATCATTTCCACAGGGTTTGCCAGCATGTCGGTGAAGACTTCTGTCACAGCTTCCGTGTTTTTCCCGTCAAAGGTGCCGGTCAGGAATTTCCAGAAATAGGCGAGCATCCAGCCCGCCACGGTAGTGTAGTACATCATCAGAAGATAGCACCCTGCGATACAGAACCAGCCGTGGATATGCCATTTTGTCCCCTCCTTTTCAAGGGTGCGGTAGGCTTCCACTATGGTCTTTCCACTGCCCCTGCCTATGGCGAGTTCCATGGTCAGTACAGGGATGCCCATTATCACCAGAAAGATCAGATAAAACAGAACAAATATGGCGCCGCCGTTCTGACCTGCCATATAAGGGAATTTCCAGACATTCCCGATCCCTATAGCGCATCCTGCGCTAACCAGGATGAAACCCATCCTGCTGGCAAAATTCTCACGTTTTTGTTGTCCCATATATATTTTCCTCCGATACTTTTTCTCAAATATACGCACAACTTATGCATTATACCATAAAATTCCTATGTGAAACTATTATTTTTATCTATTGCCCCTTTTCGCCACCGGCCACCTGAGGTTTGGGATCACCAACCCTTGCAATGCTCTGATCATCCCTTCTCCTTGTCCCTTTCCTTAACTCTTTTCCTTGCCACTTTTCATGCTCGTTTTCCCCGTTCCTTTCACATGACCTCCGGGCTCTGCCCTTTACGGTTCCTTCCCTTGCAAATACATCCCCGGGATAATAAACTGAAGGTGACCTTTGCAATTCAAACCCAACTGAAAACTTACTGAAAACGGACTGTTTACATCGTAAATAACGGCGTGACCGGGCTTTCGGAGGTGTCTTTCATGATCCAAAGATTAAAAGACAGGATAAATGAATACTTTGTCGGGAAAGAGCAGGTGGTTGAAAACGTCCTTATTTGTCTGATGGCCGGAGGCCATGTGCTGCTCGAGGATGTGCCCGGGGTGGGAAAGACCACCCTCGCAAAGACGGTGGCCGGAGCCACCGGTCTGGAACCCGGAAGGATTCAGTTTACCCCGGACACGCTTCCCTCCGACGTGGTGGGGATCTCTGTCTATAACATGAAAACAGGGGAATTTGAGTACCGGGAAGGCGCTGTTATGAAGGGGATCCTTCTGGCAGATGAGATCAACAGGACTTCCCCCAAGACCCAGGCCAGCCTCCTGGAGGCCATGGCAGAGGGAAGAGTCACGGTTGACGGAAAAACCCATGAGCTCCCGGATCCTTTTATGGTGATCGCCACCCAGAATCCGGTGGAATTTCTGGGGACTTACCCCCTGCCGGAAGCCCAGATGGACAGGTTCATGATGCGGCTTTCCATAGGCTATCCCTCCGCAGAGCAGGAGATCAGGCTGGCCAGGATCTATATGGAGGGGAAGACCGAGGAAAGCGTAAAAGCGGTGTGCTCAAGGGAAGACATACTGGATATCAGGAAAAAAACCGGGGATGTGCACTTAAGCGACGGAGTCACCGGGTATATAAGGGAAATAATAGCCTCAACCCGGGAGGAAAAACGGTTTGTTACAGGGGCCAGCCCCCGGGCCATGCTCCATCTGATTGCAGCCTCCAGGGCAAAGGCGCTTATCGAAGGCAGGGATTTTGTGAAACCTGACGATGTAAAGGCTGTGGCAGTGGAGGTCCTGCACCACAGGCTGGTGTTGACTCCGGAAGCCAGGATGCACAGGGAAGACACAGATCACATCATAGACAGCCTGATCTTGAAGACCGGGATCCCCATGGAGTGACAGGGGACAACATGGCACGGGGCAGGATGGGAAGATGAGAAGAAACCGGATCATCTTTATCATATTATGGATATGCTCTCTGGTTGGGATCTCATTTTACGGAGGCACTGTGAGTTACGGGATTTTTGCTGCTCTGACTCTGGTGCCGGTCATTTCTTTGATCTATATCATAAGTGTTTGTTTTCTCTTCAGGATATATCAGGAGCTGGACGGAGCACGGGAACTTACGGCGGGAAAGGCTGAGAGGTTCTTTTTCACCCTTTACAATGAAAGCCCCATTGTTTTTTCGGGGATAAGGGTGGTCTTTTTTTCCGATCTTTCCGGGATAAGCGGACTGGACGACTGCACGGAATATGAACTGCCGCCCCGATCCGGCGTCAAAAAGCAGACGGTTCTCCTCTGCCGTTACCGGGGAGAGTACGAGGTGGGGGTCCGGCAGGTGGTCATACAGGACTTCTTCAGGCTGTTCACATTTACCTATAAAAACAGGGAACCCTTTAAGATCACGGTGAAGCCGGACATCATACACCTGACAGCCCTTGACAGCGCGGAAATGATAATGAACGCTGCGAGGGAGTCTGCGGATAATAAAAGGGAACCGGACGTGTTCGTAAGGGAATACGATCCGGGAGATGACCCGAGGCTCATAAACTGGAAACTGTCCGCCGTGCAGAACAAGCTTATGGTGCGGGAACTTAAGGGCGAGGAACAGCAGGGGATCGGCATCATCATGGACTCATCCAGGGATGGGGATGAGCCCTTGGAGTATCTGCCTGTGGAGAACAGGATCCTGGAGACTGTGATCGGGCTTACCCTGTTTTTTAATGAAAGGAATGTGCCCGTCACCGTGTTTTATACGGGGAAGGGAACTGTGACGGACACCGTGGGGAGAAACGGCTTTGACGGTTTTTATTCGCGGATGTGCGCTTTTTCCTTTGAAAAGGAAAAGGATCCCGGCGTGTTGTTCAGGGAGATCATGGAAAGAAGGGAGATATATTCTTCGGGAATGGTGTTTATGGTGGTGAGGAAGCTTGACCCACGGGCGGCGGAGACCGTGTCCGGGATCAGCAGCTTTGGCATACCGGTGATGGTGTATGTGGTCTCTGAAGATGACGGAGGAGATACCCCTTCACTTCGTATACCCAGGGCTGATGTGAAGGTCATACCGCCCTCGGGCGCATTGGTGGATGTGATATGATATCCGGTCTTCTGTACGATCTTGTAAATGTCATACCGCTCTGTGCTGTAGCCTCACTTCTTGTGTACGGGGGTATGGGAAGAGGTTTCTTCCATATGGAGAGCGGAACTGCAGCCCTTATCCCGGCCATTGCATCAGCTGTCATATGCGTGTTTTTGGGCCGCGCCCCCATGAAGTACCGGGCAGCCGCTCTGGGAGTGATGGCTGTGGCCGCTGCAGGCGCTGTCCCCGCCATGGGAAGGGAATATCTTGCGGAAGTCCTTTCGGAAAATATCTGTGTTCTTTGGATGATGCTGCTTGGGGTTATCTGTTATGCCGCAGCAAAAGCGGCTGAGAGATTCAGGCCGTTGAAACTTGTGGTCGCACTGTCCGCACTTGCGGTCCTTATTTACATGATGGTGACAGGGTGCCATACAAGCCGCCTTGTGCTCTCCGCAGCAGTGTTCTACATATCCCTTGCCATGGCGGAGGAGACAGAATATCGCTGGAAAAAGGAGGGGAAGGGCGGAGACGTCAGGTACACAGTCAGGCTCCTGCCGTTTCTTATGCTCCTGCCCCTTTTCCTCCTGCTCTTCAAAGCCCCTGAAAAGCCTTACAGCTGGCAGTTTGTAAAGGACTTCCTCAGGGGAGCCAGGATCCGGTACGAACTCCTTGTGCAGACCCTGAATGAAAATAAGAGCTGGGACAGCGAAGGAACGAACATGGGCTTTTCCGAGAAGGGAAACCTTGCCGGAAGCCTTGGGAATGACCCCTATGAAGCTGTCATTATCACATCCGACAGGGCCGGGGACAGCAGGGTCTATCTGTCCGGGAAGATATTTGACAGCTTTGACGGCAGAGACTGGAAAAAGACGGATCTCTCCCCCATGGATTACCGGGCTTACGACGTTCTGGAAACCGCTGCCGCAGTTATGACAGCGGACCCGGGGCGTGAGGATGACTATCTCAAATACGAAACCCTGCATATTGAGTATTCCGGAATCAGAACTTCGAGAGTGTTTGTGCCGGGGCACGCCTTGTATGTGGCGGCTGATCCCGGGGTTTTGAGTGCCGGGGGTGACATCAGCTTTTCCGGCAGGGGAAAACCTCCATACACCGTAAAATACTTCAGGGTAAATAAGAGCTACGAAGGCTTCAGAAGGCTCTGCGACAAGGGTTCTTCGATAAATAAAGACATCTTTCGGGTATCGAAAAAACTCCTTTGGGATAAATGGGTGGAAAAGGGAAATGGAGACCTTTTGGCCCCCAATCCGGATGAGCAGACATATGAAGGGTATTTGGATTATCTGGACAGGGTGAGGGAATTTTACGGGCAGGAAATGCAGGTTTCTGAAAGGACTCAAAGGCTGCTGGATGAGACGACTGAAGGGGTGACTTCCGACAATGAGAAACTCTGTATGATCGAAAGATATCTCTCGCAGATGAAGTACAGCACAGCTCCCGGGGAACTGCCGGATCACATTCGCACTCCCGGAGATTTCCTGGACTATCTGTTATTTGAAAGCGGTGAAGGGTACTGTGTGCATTATGCCACGGCCTTTGTGCTGATGGCCCGGAGTATGGGGGTGCCCGCGAGATATGTGCAGGGTTACAGCACGGCTGCAGACAAGAAAAAGACTGTCATCATGTCTGACTGCGCCCATGCCTGGCCTGAAGCACATATAGAAGGCGTGGGATGGGTGGCCTATGAACCAACCCCCGGGTTTAAGACGGAAACCGGCTGGGAAGTAGCTTCGGAAACCACGGGGGATAAGGAGTCTGAACATGAAAAAAAGGAAGGTCCGATCCCGGAGGAAGATCTCCCGGATGAAGAGGAGGAAGCAGTTTTAGAAGATCATGCTGTGAAACACAGACCTGTAAAAATATACGTACCTGTGGTTCTTGCCGCAGCGTTTCTATTATTATTCTTCACAGCTGACCTGATACTCAGAAAGATCCGTTATGCTCACATGGATGCGAGGGGGAAGGTGCTGGAATCAGGAAGGCAGACTCTGAAACTTCTTAAAAAACACGGGTTTTCCCTGGAGCCTGGGGAAACCCTTGACGAATTGCAGAAGAGGGCAGGCGGCAGTGTGCCGGAAGAAATGCTCACTCAGATCGGGATATATGAGACTGCCCTGTACGCTGATCACAAAATGGGGGAAGAGGATGTGAACCGGATGGAAGATAATAACAGAGAACTTATGAAGTATGTATATCGCAAAAAGTTTTCAGGATCATTTAAGGTTTGATGATCTTTTCTCAGTAAAACCACCATCGGCGCCTTGTCCTGAGACAGGGCGCCGACGGCGTATTCATCATTCATTTGGTGGGCTTTATCATTTATCTGATGCTGACTGCAAATGCCTCATACAGTGCCTCGAAAAAAAGTTCTATTTTTTTCATAGTGACGCTCCTTTCTATCAACTATACCTGATCGATATGTTACTGTTCTATAGTTTTGGTTTGTCACCTCGGCCAAGGTTTTTTGTTTCTGTTCTGTTCTGATTACACTATAGTACCTTGCAACATTTTTGTGAAATACATATAATGATAACTGTGCGATACTTTTCAGGTATAGAAGATGCTGCCGGCCAAAAAAAAGGATGCAGCCTCAATGCATACCGGCTGGGGGAGGTGGCACGAACCTCAATGCATGCCGGATGCCGGGAGGCAGCACGAACCTCAATGCATACCGGACACGGGGAGTGTGACGATTCTTCCATGCAGGTCCGGTGCGGGCAGGAGGGCACATCCTTGATACATATCAGTTGCAGCAGGACACCGTGATGTGTAAAAGATTTCAGGAACACTTCGGAGGTACATATGGAATTACGTCATATCAGATATTTCATGGCAGTTGCTGAGGAAATGAACTTTACCCGGGCTGCGGAAAAACTCTGCATAGCCCAGCCCCCTCTGAGCCGCCAGATACGGGATCTGGAGGAGGAACTGGGGGCAAAGCTTTTCGAGAGAAATTCCCATTCCTTGAGCCTCACAGATGAAGGGCTTCTCTTCAGACAGTACGCGGCCAGGATACTTGAGCTTGAAAGCAGGTCAAAGGACGATATCTCGGGGCTCAGCAGGGGACTTCACGGGCGGATATACATCGCCACGGTGGAGGGCTACGGCCCTCACCTGCTGGCCGGCTGGATATCCGGATTTCACGAAGAAAATCCCGGGGTTCAGTACGAACTCTGGACAGGGACCACAGATGAGATCGTGAACCGCCTTCACAAAGGCCTCTCGGATATGGCCATAGTCATGGAACCCTTTGGGGATCCGGGGATGAATTCTGTCAGGGTACATTCCGAACCCTGGTCTGCCATAATTCCCAAGGACGATCCTCTGGCTAAAAAGAGAGGCCGGAAGGTGAAACCTGCAGACCTGGAAAACCGGGAACTGATAATACCCTCCAGGGCCTCCAGAAGCGAGGAGTTCAGGAAATGGATGCCGCACCCGGAGAAGTCTCTGAACGTGGTCTGCAGGGTGGCCCATCTGATAAATGTGAGGGAACTGGCAATGGCGGGGGTGGGCATAGCCATATTCCCCAGGTCAGAGGGGGTTATGGCCGAGGATGACAGCATAGTGATAAAGGATATAGACCATCCCGACGCGGTGGCATCATACCTTATGGTGTGGAGCAGGGAGAGACCCCTTTCCAGGGCCGCCGATGAGATGCTCTCATACATAAAAGGGAGAATTCAGGATCCGCAGTGAGATGCTCTCATACATAAAGGGGAGATTTAAGAGCCCTATGTGTGATATTTTCGTGTGTACACAGAAAAATCTATAGCTTCCGGCGAGATTGTATTTATTTCCTAAAAATGCTGTGAAATAGTATATGAAAGTTTAGACATATATGCCTCCGGCGGTTATAATCAAAGAATGTACAGCACTTGTTAAATATCCCTCAGATATAAAGGAAATGAAGGACAGACCGGAGACATTACATACAGGAGAAGATTATGGATGAATTGACCAGTCTATACTACGATATAGTAAACAAGATCGAAAATGTGGATCTGGGTGAAGAGATCCTGGCTGTTCATGAACAGTTGACTGACATAGAAAACAGGGACATAAATATCCTGAAAACCGCAAGCGATTATCTTGTCGGACTGCCGGAGGACAAGACTTCAAAGTTCAGTGTCTGCGTACTGGGGGCAGCAGGTCATCGTATAGCCCATTTGATCGAAATGAGATATCCCGGCGCAGATGTGTACTGGATAAACAATACCAATGACAATCCGGAGCAATATGACGGCGTTATGGACTATATGATATGCGAAAGAGATCCGGATATAGTCTTTGACAGCTGGAAATGGTCTCTGCACGATGGTTCCACAGTGATCATAAAAAAAGAAATGGTTTTCAAAAGCACTGATGAAAAAAAGGAAACCATTGACATAATAAACAGATGCTGTCGCAGCGGTTTTTCCTTTGGGATATATTCAAATGACATGTTCAGGCTCACAAGAGTGATCCCTGAAAGAGCAGCTGAATCTCTGGAGAGCAAATACAAAAAGGTGTATGTGGCCTGTCCTTCATTTATCAAAACCGGAGGCCCGGAACTTTTGCACCAGCTGGTTTACTGGCTGAATCATTATTTTGGAAATGCGGTCA
>JAILIO010000100.1 GCA_024695225.1 Lachnospiraceae bacterium | reverse complement strand
GACTTGATAAAATAGATGGTTAACCTAAGGAGGAATAAAAATGGCTAATGTTAATTTAGAAAGGTTTGAAGCCTTATTATCATTTATACATTCTCACATTAATGGCAAGTATACGCTTTATGACAATGAAGGAAAAAGTGTTGAAGCGGTATATGATACAGATTATGAATCTGATAACGGTCTTGACGAAGATGAAGAAGGCTACGAAGAATATCAGTGTATAGCGTTCAAGAGAATATCTGACGGGGACCTGTTTGAAGTGAATTATCATCAAATTCCAGTTAAGGCTGTATGTGATGGAGAAGTGATCTATTAAAGTGGAGGCATCATATTATGCTAACTTGAAAGTGAGAATTTAAAATTATTTCTCTCCCTTAAGAAAATATCTACATATATTACGCAAAAAGGCTGTTTGACAGTTTGAAACACTGTAAATAAAGCATTTATTTATTCTTGTTTATCTTCATTTGCACATAATCACGAAAATGGTCTGAGGCTATAGACAAATAAAAATCCGTGTTTTATCATGAAAACTGTTCGAGGGATTGATACAGATCCCCGGTCCTGTGGGACTTCTCACAGGAATCTGAAAATAAGTACCTGCAAAGAAAATGCAGACAAATTGCAGAGAAAATGCAGGGAATTCTGAAAATTCTGATGCGCATATCGCGCAGAAGATTCAGAAATCATTAACAGGAGAAGGCAATGCTAAAGGTTATTTTGTTGTCCCTTTTTCTCCTGACCGCACTTTTATGTGATCTGAGATCAAAGAGGATCCCGGATCTGCTGAGCCTTACAGTTCTGATCTCTTCGGTTCTGTTTTATGCAGTCAGAGGCGAACTGAGAAGCTTAGCGATGGGCCTGGTGGCTGCAACAGTCATAGGGCTTGCCATGCTCCCCCTTTTTATGATGCGGGCTATAGGAGGAGGTGACTTGAAATTTTGCGCAGCATTCGGGGCATGGATCGGCATACGGGAAGGGTTTTTATTTCTCTTCATATCCCTGGTTGTGGCAGCGGGCATGAGTATCGTTCTGATCGCAATGAAAAAGCGATACATAAGGTTTGCCGTTCCCATGTGCATGGCAGGGCTGATCAGAGTTGTGTATGAAGTGCTTTCAGGAAGCGGGATCCTGTGAGGATGGTTATCGACAGGAGAAAAAGGTGTGAATGTGGGTAAGGAGGTAGTAAGGAGGAAATTATGAATGAGAACACAGTTGCAGTATTTGCGCCGGACAAGGAGATCGCGCTGAGGCTTACGGAAGGTGTCAGGAAGAGGATCAGGACGGAATGTGCTTTCAGAACATTTACGGAGATGAAGGCGTTGAAAAAATTCCTTAAAGAGAATCCCTCCAGTTATCTGCTGATAGACAGGGGGGAAGATGAGGTCCCGGAGGAGGCTGCGACAGACAGGACGATTATACTGGGCGATGAGGATATGGATGCGGATGGAGAGCCTCTGACCATCTGCAGATATGACGGCTGTACCAGGGTTGCAAAAACCCTTTTGACTCTCATGGCGGAAGGGAGCACGGATACGGTGGTCTCCGGAGGCGGCAGGAAACTCCATATACTGGGTGCTTATTCGCCGGTAAAGAGAAACCTGCAGACCACATTCTGCGTGGCTCTGGGGGAATATCTGGCCCGGGGATCCAGAGTGCTCTATATGAATTTTGAAGGATTTTCCGGTTTTTCCGGGATCATGGAAAAAGCATCCAAGGAAAGCCCGGATATCACGGACTTTCTGTACTACTGTGACACTGCGCCTGAAAAACTGCAGTACAAACTGCCAAACCTGGTGAGGACCATAGGGAAACTGGACGTGATCATGCCGCCTCTGTCATACCTGGACACATACGACAGGAGCGCGGAGAAATGGCTGGAGGTGTTCTCAGGCATTGCGTCCTGCGGAATATACGATTACCTGATACTGGACCTCTCCGAATCGGTGCAGGGACTGATACAGATATTGTCTGCATGTGAAAGGGTTTTCACCATAACCGGGAACGACAGAATGGCTGCGGCCAAACTATTCGAGTATGAAAAGTGGATGAAACTCCACGAATGCGCCGGGATCATGGATAAGACCATTAGATGCACGCTCCCCGTCTTTGGAAAGATACCGGAGGACTTCTCGTTACTTACGCATGGTGAGCTGAGCAACTATATCGGGTCATTCGTAAAACAGGCTGCAGGATGATAACCGGCGTATCCGACATAGAGGCAGTCAGGGTTGAGCTCACAGAGAAACTCAAGCAGGGAATAGATTACTCCCGGGATATGAGCGATGACGATGTACGGGAGCTGATAGATACCATGATCTTCAAAGAGTCGAGGAAACGGCTGCTCTCTCTGTCTCAAAGGGAATATCTGAGCCGGGAACTCTTTCATTCGGTGAGAAAACTGGATGTGCTGCAGGATCTTGTGGATGATCCGGAGATCACGGAGATCATGATAAACGGTCCTGACAGGATCTTTATTGAGAAGGCAGGGAAACTGGTCAGGAGCAGTGTCAGGTTCGACTCAAAGGAAAAACTTGAGGATGTGATACAGAGGATAGTCTCATCCTGCAACAGGGTGGTGAACGAGTCGTCCCCCATAGTGGACGCAAGGCTTTCCAACGGTTCCCGTGTAAATGCGGTGCTGGCTCCGGTGGCTCTGAACGGGCCCATCCTGACCATCAGGAGATTTCCGGACAAGCCTATCGGGATAGAAGATCTGATATCCTTTGGATCTCTCACCGAAGAGATCTCTGAGTGGCTGTCTGTTCTGGTCCGGGCCCGTTACAACATTTTCATAAGCGGTGGCACGGGATCCGGCAAGACCACCTTTCTGAACGCCCTTTCAAACTTCATTCCCCAGGATGAGAGGATCATAACCATCGAGGATTCAGCTGAACTTCAGATCCTCAGGATACCCAACATCGTCAGGATGGAGACCAGAAATGCAAATGTGGAAGGCTGCAGCGAGATCACCATAAGAGATCTTATAAGGTCAAGTCTGCGTATGCGGCCGGACAGGATCATCGTCGGTGAGGTGCGTGGCGGGGAGGCTATCGACATGATGCAGTGTCTGAATACAGGACATGATGGCTCCATGTCCACGGGTCACGCAAACAGCGCAAGGGATATGCTCTCCAGACTGGAAAACATGATCCTCATGGGAGTGGAACTGCCTCTCCCCGCGATCAGACAGCAGATCGCATCCGGCATAGACGTCATTGTACATCTGGGGCGCATAAGGGACAGGAGCAGGAAGGTTCTGGATATTTCGGAGGTGGATGGCTACGAGGATGGAACTATAATCACCCATTCTGTCTTCAGGTTTGAGGAAACAGGTGAGCAGGACGGGAAGGTCCTGGGAAACATCATCAGAGTGGGTCAACTGGAGCATACGGACAAATTAAGGGCTGCAGGCTTTGAACCGGAAGGGTTCTGAATGATGTCTTATGTGGTCTGCATTATCCGGTTTCACAGGTGAAACGTATGAAAGTTTTCAAAAAAGACATGAAGGTCTTCAAAGAAGAGAAAAACAGCATATATGCGCTGAATGCGGGAGAAAAGATTTTTATCGTTTTGAAGGCGGCGGTTTTCGTGCTGGCTGTGGCCTGGTTCTTTTACAGGTCATTTATATCCATTCCCTTTCTGATACCTGTTTTCGTCTTCAAAGTCAGAGGGGATGCCATAGCAAAAGAGAGGGAGAAAAAGAAAAGACTTGCCCTTGAATTCAAGGATACAGTCCTGTCTGTGGCTTCCAGCGAAAAGGCGGGGTATTCCGCGGAGAACTCATTCAGGGAGGCTTACCGGGATGTACGGTTGCTCTACGGAGAATCCTGCATGATGTGCAGGCAGCTTAAATACATCATTTACGGTATGGACAATCATATCCCCATAGAACAGCTTCTCATGAACCTGGGGGAAAAGAGCGGGATAGAAGATATCAGGCAGTTTGGGGAGACCTTTGCCGCTGCAAGAAAAAATGGAGGAAATATGCCGAAGAT
>JAILIO010000099.1 GCA_024695225.1 Lachnospiraceae bacterium | reverse complement strand
CAGTTTTTTTCTGGGGATCATGGGGAAGGGATCTTCCTCCGGAGTCCCGGAAAGCTTTCCGCCGCAAAGGGGGCAGACTCTTTTATTGCCTCTCACGTCTATGGCGCATCTCACGCATCTCTGCATTATTATTTCTCCTATAAAAGCCGGGTTTCTGTAACTATTACCGGTCGGTACGGTATGATCCGGGATCCCGTAAATTCAGTTTCAGTCCCTGTGATTCAGTGTTCGTCCATGTAGGAATCGTTTGATGAAAGCGTTACATGCATCCCCATTGCGGTAAGGGATCTGAAAAATTCAAGGCTTACATCATGCCTGGTGTAGGCATCCACGATACCGAAGGACATTTCATCTCCAAAGGTGCTTATGCACATGAACACCGTGGGCCCGGCCATGAAGCTGGAGAAGAATTTTACATATTTTGAGGCTTCTTCCGGGAGTTCTATCTTGCCCACATTTGACACTGATGCGGTCACTCCGCTTTTGATGTTTGAATTAAAGAAGTGCACCGCCAGGTTTTTGAAGGAAAGGGGCAGTATCTTGATCCCCCAGGCATGCTCCAGTATGGCGTAGGAATTCATGGCGTTGGCCACTCTCTCCTTGGTGAGTTCTGATTTAAATGCTTTTGCCACCTCTCCGGTCACGCTCTCCAGTGTCCCGTCGTACTTTTTGGGATCGTAACGGACAAATATGGTGCCAAAGAAATTCCTGGCTGTTTCCGAAGGGAAAAACTGCCTGAGGTTCACGGGAACACTTATAACGATCGGCTTTTTCATTTCCCTGGTACCGAGCTGTTTCAGCACGGCTATTATGAAAAGGGAAGTGGACATGATGCCGAGGGTCAGGTTCTTTTGATGGCATACATCCAGAAATTCTGAAAGGGAAACCCTTCCTTCCAGCAGATGTTCCCTAAGGTCAGGGTCCGGTATGCCCTTTATCTTACATGCATTTGCGGGGATCATCTTTTTGATCCAGCTGAGGGGGGAGAGGGCCGGAGCCTTCTCGCCGCTTCCGTAGTACCTTGAATACGCGTCGCTCGCTCTTTCCGAGACCGAGGTCATATCCGGCGCATAGTCATGGAGATCCAGAGAATATTTTTTTGAGAGATAGTTCATGATCAGGTGCTTGATGAAACTGTAGCCCCCTGTGCCGTCTGCTATCACATGATACATCTCCACATTTATGCGGTTTTTGTTGTAGGTGACCCTGAAAAGCAGGTTGTGACGCCCGGGAATATAGAGAACCGACAGGGCCGGCAGGGTGTCCTGAGTCACCAGGGGACGTATCTGTGTCTGCTCGAGGTAATACCAGAACAGCCCGCGCCTGAGACAGCACCGGAGAAGAGGGAAGTCTTCTATGGTGTCATCTAAAGCATCCTGAAGGACATCGTGGTCCACATCCTCCACAAGCTCGCACACCAGCCTGAAAACCCTGGTATCCGCTCCCGTCGCCGTGGAAGGCATTATCTTCGCAACATTATCTAGTTTGTACCAATCAGATCCGTAAGGCATAACGGGTATATTTTACAAAAATGTGCCCTTATTTACAAGTGCTTGATACTGGCGCCGGGATACCGTAATCCACATGGGCGATCGGATATGAGCGCCGGGATACCGTAATCCACATGGGTGATCGGATATGGGCGCCGGGATACTGCGATCTGACGGATATCCGTGGCTGTGCGCCAAATGCCGCAATCTGCAGGCCATCCGAAGCAGGCCCCTGTATCCCGATCTGCCGGAGCCGACAGCGCCCTGATTGACTCATTTCCTTCAATCAACTATGATTATAAGATATGTGCAGACACAATATATTGTATGTGTAAGGGGAGAATCGTTTTGCGTGATAGAAATATGAGAAAACCCATCGTTTTGCGCGGTAACAGCATAAGAAAACCCGTCGTTTTGCGCGGTAACAGCATAAGAAAGCCCGTCGTTTTGCGTGGTAACAGCATAAGAAAACCCATCGCTTTGCGCGGTATGAATAAAAGAAACCCTGTCCTCGCAGCAGGCATTGCAATGCTGTTTGCTTCCATATTCCTGGGGGCCTGCGGAAATCCTTCCGAGGCAGATAAAATGTCTGCTGCAGGGGAGAGCGCGGCAGGCATTTTTGAGAGTATAGAGCAGGAGGACACAGGGGATAAGGCCGGGGATGCCAGGGGGGATTTTTCCGAGTCATCCTCTGAGAAGACGGAAACTGATGCGGGATCTGAGTCAGGCGAGCCCTCGGAGACTTCAAAAGCAGGTGAGACTGCAGAGACAGCAGAAAAGAAGGCGGATGCGGGGGATTCTGACCTCACCATACCAGCTGACAAGGCGGTATATGAAAACACCACCATGCCTGCCTACGTTGAGGGGCTGTGGGTTGCCGGCGTCGGAGAGAACAGGGACTTTCCCGTGAAGCAGACCAACGACGAAGAATCCCTTAAAAAAGAGTGTGATCAGATCCTGGAGGACGCTGAAGCCATGGGGATCAACGTAATATTCTTCCATGTGAGGCCATCAAGCGATGCCTTTTATAAATCAGAACTCTACCCCTGGAGCAGGTATCTCACAGGCACCCAGGGACTTGCCCCGGAAAATGACTTCGACCCTCTGGACTATATGGTAAAAGGGGCCCACGAACGGGGGATCCAGCTTCACGCATGGATCAATCCTTACAGGATCAGGACAGACGACGCGGCGAGCACCCCGGAGGGAGAGCCCATCCCGATCGAGGATCTGGTGACCGGAAATCACGCCCTCACCCGGCTCTCCACATGCATTCTCCCCTGTGACGACGGTTTTTATTATCTGGACCCTGCAGAGCCGGCGGTCCGGGAGACTGTGGTAAACGGAGCTTTGGAGATAGTGAAGGGCTACGATGTGGACGGGATCCATATGGACGATTATTTCTACCCCTCCGCAGGGATCGATGATTCGGCC
>JAILIO010000083.1 GCA_024695225.1 Lachnospiraceae bacterium | reverse complement strand
TGAACCGGTCTCATTCAGATGGGCCATTATGTTGTTCACAAGGGCAGTGCGGTAATTAAGACTGCTCAGGACCATCGGAGCATCCCCGGTGCCGCTGGTGAAATCATCCAGCATGGGCCAGACCTGCAAGCCCATGTCGTGGGCCTTGTCTACAAAAGCTTTTGTTCCGTAGCTTACGATGTCTCCGGTTCCGCCGGACACAGACATCCAGGTGGGGCTGATCACATTAAGGGCTTTGGTGTTGGCGGTGTACTCTGTGAGCAGACTTTCGCCGCTCTGCTGGTAAACCAGAAGCCAGGACATGTTCACTGTGCCGCTCATATGGATGCTTGAATACTCAGGCTCCGTGTAATCGGAGTCGGGGGTTATGATTTCGTCCGTGGGGGCGGAGAGTTCCTTTGTCTCGATGTATCCCGTGACCCCGCTGTCTGTCATCACCTTTGACCATTTCTCCTCTTCCTCCAGGAAACGAACGGTTTCACTTCTGGCCACATCTGCCAGGATGGGGCTTTTTCTGTCGGCGTAGGTCCTGATATGGGAATCCTTGTGGACCCGGGACTTGGATACGGTGGTATCTTCGGTGATGATGCTGACCCGGTAGGGATCCTCGTAAAGGGTATAGGAAAAACGGCAGTAATTTTTAAGGTACGCGGCGGAAATGTAAACTGCCCCTCCCTCGTCCACAAAGGATATGGCCTTTCCGTCCGAGCCGGATGCACCTGAACTGTCTGAGGTGTCACCCGGGGCGGAGGTGATGATCTCCGTTGGGGTGGTGTACAGCAGGGAACCTGTGCTGTCCATGTAGAGCCGGGTGTTTCCGGAGAGTTCGTGAGCCTGTTCCAGGGTGAAATAAAGTTCTGAATCCTTGAGGAGCACTGTGTCTTCGGTTATCTCCCCGTTCATTATCACCAAAGCTCTGTCGGGATCGTCGGGGAACAGGGATGTGAGGCTCTCCCTTTCATTTGAGTAGCTGAATTTTTCAACTATTTTCATTGCTGTGGCGCAGCCAACTGTGAACAGTATCAGCACCACTGCTACAAGAGCGGGTGTCACCGGGGAGCGGCGCCTGCGCTTTTTCTTTCTGCGGCGCTCAGTGTTTCCGCGGGCCTGCCGCACCCGGGCTGCCCTGTCTTCCACAGACCTGTTGCTGCGTTTTTGACCCCGTGGATTCCTGTCTGCGCTCTCCTGCCCTGTCTGCTCCCGGTCTGCTCCCGGATCGTCATACTGCGGGCCCGGGGCGTCTCCTGCATATCCTTCCTCTTCATAGTAACCGGACTCCCTGTAGGGATCTTCTGCATCAGAGTCCTCGTCGGGATAGTCCTCTTCCCCGTAGTAGGTATCCTCCGGGTAGTCCTCATAGTCGTCCCGGTTGTTTTTATAGTAGCGACCGCTGTCAGGGCCTTTGGAGTTTTGCTTTTGCTCGTTTCTCTTTTTTGCCCGTTCCCTGAGTCTTCCGGGGGTCAGTACCGGGATCTCAAGATCCCTGAGTTCGTCGTCGTCCCCGTAGAAATCGTCATCAAATTCGTCTTCCGTAAATCTCTTCATAAACCTGTCCTCATCACTCTTTGATAGGCACTCCCCAAAGGGGCAGGAGTCTTAATTTCCGCCCCGGTGTATTTTTCGTATGCTGTGAACTTCGGGAGACATTATAATGTATATACCCATTAACAGTCAAAAAATCATATCCGAAAATATCCGTGACCTCAAGAGTTGTTTTAACATTAAAAATAACAAAAAAGTATTCCATTGGCCGATGGTTGATGGTATAATCATAGCGGAAAGTTATCCTTTCCGTTATTTTCGTCTTATGGAGGGCTGTTAAGTATGTACATCAAGAAGGAAATGATCGCCATGCTTCTGGCAGGCGGCCAGGGGAGCCGTCTGGGGGTGCTTACGCAGAAGATGGCGAAGCCGGCGGTCTCGTTCGGCAGTAAGTACAGGATCATCGATTTTCCCTTGAGCAATTGCATCAATTCCGGTGTGGATACGGTGGGCGTTCTCACTCAGTATATGCCCCGCCGCCTCAATTCCCACATTGGGATAGGTATTCCGTGGGATCTGGACCGTACCCTTGGAGGAGTCACGGTGCTCCCGCCTTACGAGAGCAATGAGAACAGTGACTGGTACACCGGAACTGCGAATGCCATCTATCAGAATCTTGAATATATGGAGAGTTACAATCCGGATTATGTGCTGATCCTGTCCGGAGACCATATTTACAAGATGGATTACGAAGTTATGCTGGACTTCCACAAAAGGAACAAGGCAGATGTGACTATAGCCGTTATGCCGGTTCCCATGGAGGAAGCCAAACGTTTCGGCATCATGGTGACCGACGAAGAGCACCGCATCACGGATTTTGAAGAGAAACCCGAGCATCCTCATTCGAATCTGGCATCCATGGGTATCTATATTTTCAGCTGGCCGGTTTTGAAAAATGCTCTTCTCACAAACAGAGAGCAGCCGGGACTGGACTTCGGGAAGCATGTGATCCCCTGGTGCAAGGATCAGGGACACAGCCTCTTCGCATACGAGTTCAACGGCTACTGGAAAGATGTGGGAACCCTGCATTCCTATTGGGAAGCCAATATGGGACTCATAGATATAGTGCCTGAGTTCAATCTGTATGAGGAGTATTGGAAGATATACACCA
>JAILIO010000076.1 GCA_024695225.1 Lachnospiraceae bacterium | reverse complement strand
CCAACAGTCAAAAAATAACGACTTAAGCCGGATTTCACAGCCTGTCTCCTGATAAAGAAATCATAAATGACATCAAACCTATATCAACCAACTCTCTAAATACATCCAAAGTCCGTAAAATTTACAACGATACAATGATTGAAAACTACTACTGATCATTATAAAAGTCAAGGTTGGGCAAATGACGGTACAAGACACTGCAATGAACAGCATGTGAACCGGAACGGGATGTGGATTGATGCAAGGATATGATCCGACTTGATTTATGGCCTGGAGCGGTTCATGACAAAGCGCAGTTTGAGGTTTGGCGAGTTTTGTGACACGAGGAAGCCGCAGGCGTGAACCTGCGGCTTCTGGAAAAGGTTGGAGGTCCCGGGGCCGCATATGCAGCCCCGGTTTAAACGAGGGGCGGTAACCCCACGTCCGGTAGGTAAATCAGTACAGCTTATCTTGAAAACAGTCCACTGAAGAAATTCCGTATACTCTGGAAGGTCCTGGTGAACACGTTCCCGCTGCTTTCGGTTTCCCCGCTGTCTGAAGGCATTTCAGGCAGTTCGGGAGCCTCAGTCCCATCCTCGGGAGCTGCAGGCATTTCAGGCATCTCACCGTCCTGATCGAAGGAAGGTCTCTCTCCCTCAGGCATTTCAGGCATCTCATCAACTGTATATGAAGACGTATCTATCCCTGCGGCCTCAAGGGCTTCGATCAATGCTTCATAAGCTGAATCCAGTTCAGTCATATCAGGCATCTCAGCTTCATCCGGTTCTTCGCCTTCTTCAGGTTCTGCAGGCTCAGGCATGTTTGCGAGCAGTTCTTCATACGCTGCCAGTGCTTCCTCGGCTGCTGTCTTTTCATCGCTGTCCTCAAGAGCATCTATAGCCTCTGAAACAGCTTCGGTGTTAATGAAATTCACGGGAGCCTTGTCACCCATGGGCTTTTCACCGCCGGGACCGCCGGGCATCTGACCATCTGCAGGCATTTCAGGCATTTCTCCGTCTTCAGGCTTTTCAGGAAGCTCTCCGTCTTCGGGTTTTTCAGGAAGTTCACCGCTCTCAGACATTTCAGGTCTCTGGCCGTTTCCGGGCATCTGTCCGTTCCCGGGCATCTGTCCGTTCCCAGGCATCTGTCCGTTCCCGGGCATCTGTCCATTCCCCGGCATTGCAGGAGGCGTGGTGCTGCTGTCATCTGAAACAAGTTCAGCCACATATGCAGATTCCTCACCTGAAGGCATTTCAGGTATCTGACCGTTTCCGGGCATTTCAGGCATCTGGCCGTTTCCGGGCATCTGATCACCGGTGGGCATTTCAGGCATCTGACTCTCTGAAGGCGCCGAAGGTGCTGAGCTGTCTGATGATGAATCAGATGATCCGCCTCCTGCCTCTGCGGGTGCTGACTGCTCAGGGCCGCCACCGCCTGGTCCACCTGATCCGCCGCCGGGACCACCGCCGCCGGGGCCACCGTGTCCGCCGCCCGGGCCTGCAGCAAATGCTGTAAGTCCCATGCTGGCTGCAAGTGTTCCTGCCATAACCGTGCCTGCTACTCTCTTTATTATCCTCTTTCTCATTTCCCTGTCTCCTTTCGTTCAAAACAACTGTGCATTATCGGTAACGTCCCTTCTCCGGGACCGGAAACTATTCTCAAATGTCGTTTTTTTACGGATCCGTCAGTCTTTATTTCCCTTATGCATAAAAATACGGACCCCCATATGAAAAAAATGGGGGTCCGCAAAAAAATTTATAAAAATTTTTTCAGTTCATGCTGATCCTGTCTATCTCAGCTATCTCTTCATCCGTAAATGAGAGATTCTTTATACATTTGATATTGTCCAGGAGCTGTGCTGCCCTGGATGCGCCCACAAGAACGCTTGTGACTGTATCGTCACTGAGGAGCCATGCAAGGGACATCTCTGCCAAAGTCTGCCCTCTCTTTTCCGCGATGGCATTCAGTTCCTTTATCTGTGAAAGTTTCTGTTCCGTCAGGTTATCTTCCTTAAGAAATCTGCCGTCCTTGCGGACCCTGCTGTCCTCAGGGATCCCGTGGAGATATCTGTCAGTCAAAAGACCCTGGGCAAGGGGGCTGAAGGTTATAAGCCCCTTTCCGCACTTCTTTGCCGAGCTCTTAAGCCCGTTCTTTTCTATTGTCCTGTCAAATATGGAATAACGGTTCTGATTTATCACAAAGGGGCAGTTGAGCCTTTCCAGGATGGCTGCAGCCTTCTCCATTGTAGGTCCGTCATAATTTGAAATACCCGCATAAAGGGCCTTGCCCGACTTCACTGCCTGATCCAGGGCTCCCATGGATTCCTCGAGAGGAGTATCGGGGTCCATTCTGTGGTGGTAGAAAATGTCCACATAGTCCAGTTTCAGCCTGCGAAGGCTCTGGTTAAGGCTGGCCAGCAGGTATTTGCGGCTCCCGTGGTCTCCGTAAGGGCCGGGCCACATATCATAGCCGGCCTTTGTGCTGATGATCATCTCATCCCGGTAAGGCTTCAGATCCTCTGCCATTATCTTTCCAAAGTTGCTCTCGGCGCTGCCGGGCTCCGGTCCGTAGTTGTTGGCAATATCGAAATGGGTTATGCCGTTGTCAAAGGCTGTGAAGATGATATCCTTCATATTGGAATAGACCCCTGTGTCTCCGAAATTATGCCAGAGTCCCAGGGATACCGCAGGGAGCAAAAGCCCGCTTTTGCCGCATCTCCTGTAAGGCATGGTTGAATATCTGTTTTCTGTCGCTTTGTACATGTTGTCCTCCTGTTTACATATATCATTTTGTCAAGACTTGATGTTTATATCAGTTCTTTGCTGCTTTGCCGGTATCAAATGTTCTTGTCGGTTCTTTATTTCTTTGTCTGTATCAAATTTTTATTTCATTTCTTCGCTGCTTTGCCGGTATCACACATCGTGTCCGGATTCACTTCTCCCCTTCTTTCACAAGCTTCACTATCCTGGATGTGCCAAGCCTTCCGGCTCCAAGCTCTATAAACTTCTCGGCATCGGCGATGGTGCTTATTCCCCCTGACGCCTTAACTCCCACATTTGCACCCACATGCGCTCTCATGAGTTTTACATCCTCAAATGTGGCGCCGCCTGTGCTGAATCCAGTGGAAGTCTTTATGTAATCTGCCCCGGACCGGGTGACGATCTCGCAGAGCTTGATCTTTTCATCATCCGTGAGAAGACAGGTCTCTATTATCACTTTCAGGATATGTCCTTCCGAGACTTTCCTGATCTCTTCGATCTCACGAGCCACCTTGTCATATTCACCTGCTTTCACGAAGCCTATATTTATCACCATGTCTATCTCGTCAGCCCCGTTTCGTATGGCATCCTCAGTCTCAAAGACCTTAACTTCAGTGGTCATATTGCCATTGGGAAAGCCGATGACCGTGGCTATCTTCATCCGTCCTCCCAGATACTCTGCGGCCTGCTTCACATAACAGGGAGGGATACAAACAGACGCGGTGCTGTATTTCACCGCATCATCACATATCACCTTTATATCTTCCCAGGTACTCTCCTGTTTCAGCAGGGTGTGATCACACTTCGAAAGAATTTCTTTTATGTCCATTTCCTCTCCTTTCATCCCGGAGTCATAAATTACCGGGGCAGTTTCTCCATATATAACGATCTCATACGCTTTAGCATATCATCCATCTGCATGTTTCAGGCAGTCCGGGATCTTTCTGTATCTGCACTGTATACTATGTTCTATATAATACCATCTTTACAGTGGAAGGAATATTTTTATTTTTCCAGCATACTCATTTACATAAAATAAAAAATGCAGGAATTCTAATTTTTTTTGACGCTTATTATCAATGGTGGTAAAATGTTCTCCGTTCGTTTTATCGTTATGCCTGAAAATAAGGACAAGATTCTGAAAACGGCATTGTACAATTGGATAAAAACGTATGGAGGATGAAAAAAGTGAGTAAGAACAAATACGAAGAAAAGCTGAAAGACAATCGCGGAAAGGTCTACATCCGACATGTAGTAGTGGTCGTACTGCTGTTCGTATGTATGATCGCAGGTAAGATCACCACCACTCCGGAAACCGTCACCAACACAGTTTGGGCCCTGCTGCCCCCGGTCATAGCCATAGCTCTGGCTCTGATCACAAAAGAGGTTTACAGCTCTCTGTTCATAGGTATCCTGGCAGGTGCAGTTCTCTATTCAGGGTACAGCTTCGAAGGCACCATAAACCACATGTTCGTGGACGGCATAATCACATGCCTGAGCGATTCATACAACGTGGGTATTCTTTGTTTCCTGGTCATGCTGGGCATCATGGTTTCCCTGATGAACAGAGCCGGGGGATCCGCAGCCTTTGGAAACTGGGCCTCACAGCACATAAAGTCCAGGATAGGGGCACAGATCTCCACCATCATCCTGGGAATGCTTATCTTTATCGATGATTATTTCAACTGTCTGACCGTGGGAAGTGTTATGCGTCCCGTAACGGACAAATTCAAGGTTTCAAGAGCAAAGCTCGCATACCTTATAGACGCCACAGCCGCCCCCATCTGTATAATAGCTCCTGTCAGCTCTTGGGCTGCTGCGGTTTCAGGCTTCGTTGAAGGCAGAAACGGAATATCTCTCTTTGTTCAGACCATACCCTACAATTTCTATGCACTGCTCACCATAATAATGATGTTCTCCATAGTTCTTATGGATTTTGATTACGGTCCCATGGCCATACATGAAAAAAATGCAAGAGAAAAGGGAGACCTGTTCACAACCCCCGATCACCCCTACGCGGAAGAATCCGAAGAAAAAGTTTCCCCCAAGGGAACAGTTTATGATCTGGTGCTTCCCGTACTGGTCCTCATCGCCTGCTGTGTCCTGGGTATGATATACACCGGCGGATTCTTCAGCGGGGAAAGCTTCGTAAATGCCTTTTCACAGAGCGATGCTTCAGTTGGTCTTGTCTTTGGCTCATTCTTTGGTCTCGTGTTCACCATCCTGCTATACTTCATAAGGAAGGTCCTGACATTCCGCGAGTGCATGGAATGCATCCCTGAGGGATTCAAATCAATGGTTCCCGCCATTCTGATCCTCACCTTTGCATGGAGCCTTAAGGCCATGACAGACAGTCTCGGCGCAAAAGAATATGTCGCAGGACTTGTTGAGAGCAGCGCTGCAGGTTTACTTAATTTCCTGCCCGCCATTATTTTCCTGATCGCCTGTTTCCTGGCGTTTGCCACAGGCACCAGCTGGGGAACCTTTGGAATACTGATCCCCATTGTGGTCAGCATCTTCAACGGCGTGGATGACACCATGATGATAATCTCCATGTCCGCATGTATGGCAGGTTCTGTCTGCGGAGATCACTGCTCTCCCATTTCCGACACCACCATAATGTCCAGCGCCGGCGCTCAGTCAGACCACATGAACCATGTGTCGACACAGCTGCCCTACGCCATGTCATGTGCGGTGATCTCATTTATAACCTACATAATCGCCGGATTTTCAAAGAACGCTGTCGTATCCCTGCCTTTGGGGATCATCCTTATGGTAGGCTTCTGCATGCTTATGAAGAAAAAATTCGGAGAGAAAACTGCCGCCTGAATACAGTATCCGATGCTTTAAGATATCAGGATATTTCAGATGTTTTGTTCCACCAGGCAGGACATGACCTCAGGGTCATCTCCTGAAAAAGAATAATAAATACCGGTTCCGGAGTCCCTGAGGCTCCGGAATCTTTTTATATGTGATCCACTGACCACTTCCCCCGGCACCAGGATGGGGATCCCCGGAGGATAGCACCATATGTATTCCGCAGAGACTCTCCCTGCTGCCCCGGAGAGGCTTACATTCTCACGGGATCCTTCAAGGGCTTCTGCAATGGTGCACACGCTTTCCCCGGAGGTTTCGATTCCTTCAGGGCTCTCAGCTCCCTTGAATGTTTCGGTAACCTTGGGGCTCCCATATCCCTCGAATGATTCGATTTCCTCGGAGTTCCCAGATTCCTTTAAAGTTTCACATCCCCTAATGGACTCAGCCCTCACGTCCACGGTCTGATCCATGGCATATCCTGTGATCCCGGAGCCTAAGTTCCCTTCTCTTTCGTTTTGTATTTTCACAGACAGAGCGCAGAGAGCTTCCGTTAGCTTTTGAAGGCTCTCATCCGTATCCCCCGGGCCTGTCATTGCCAGAACATTCATGCCGCAGGACATTTCGCACTGTATCCCAAACTCATCTCTCAGTATGTCGTACACCCTCTTCCCGGTCCAGTTACGATCCATGCTGCGAATCAGTATCTTCGACGGATCACGCCGATATACAAGGGTTTCCGGATACCCATGTCTCTGATCCCGGCCGGCATCCTTATCTCCCTGCTCTGCATGAGATCCTTTCATAGTGTCAGGTTCTGTCCCGAACACCCTGAAAATACCGGGATCCAGATCCTTTACGCTTCTGTAGAACCGATCCAGCCTTGAAAGCCATCCCTCCAGGATCTGATCCCCCCTTTCCAGAAAGGTCCCTGTACACCTGTCAAGAGAAGCCATAAGCGGATATGAGGGGGAGCTGGTCTCAAAGATCCCAAGCTGTCTCTCTATCTCCTCCGGAGAAACCAGCCGGCCATTCAGATGCATCCAGGCGCTCTGCGTAAATGAAGACAATGTCTTGTGGGGACTCTGGATCACGATATCTGCTTTTCCCTCCACCGCTCCTTTCGGGAAAAATAAATACCCTTTATCTGAATGTGTTTCCTGTCCATCATTGGAAATAATGCCCAGATGGGCTCCGTGGGCTTCGTCCACTATGAGTGGTATGCCATGGGAATGGCAGATCTCTGCGATGCTTTCTATGTCCGACAAAACGCCTTCATATGTGGGACTTGTTATGACAACAGCCCTGCTTTCGGGATACATAGAAACAGCCTCCCTGACCCTTTCAGCCGGGAGACTGCCGTAGATATCGTATTCATTTATCCGTTCGGGCATGATCCAGTGGGCTTTAAGCCTGCCAAGTTCTATGGCGTGAAAGACCGACTTGTGGCAGTTCCTGGCGCATATCACCTCTCCA
>JAILIO010000058.1 GCA_024695225.1 Lachnospiraceae bacterium | reverse complement strand
ATCCGTGGTCTGCAACGGGATCACGGCATTGCCGTTCTTGTACTCAAACTTGGTTCCCGGCTTGATAACGGCTGTCGCCTTGCTGATGTCCCTGCCGGTTCCGACAAACCTGTAGCGGCCCTCCAGAATTCTTCTTCCGGTATGAAAGTTGATGAATGTGGAACATTGACAATGATCGGTGATCTTTTCTTCATAGACGCCTCCTTATGTTTCTATAAAGAGGCTGCAAAAGACATCTTTTCCATGAAATGTGTACATGAAAAATACCGCAAGTTCTTTTTCACTCTTCAATTCAGGAATAATCTTTCCGGCACCCGGTTCAAGCATATTAGCACCACATTTGTCTCTGACCGCACATACACTTGATTTACTGATATCCAGTCCGTATTTCTTTTTTACCCATCTACATACCCCGCCTATAGTAAGCGGAAAACTCTCTGTATCATCCTTTTCACGCTCAAGCACAAGTCCAAATAGGTTTTTGGACACACAAAACTTAGTGTTTGAACCTGGGTTCTGATACTTATGAATCAGTGGAGCCGAGGGGAGACGAACCCCTGTCCGAACCAAAGTCCGCCGTCCTTCTACCGCCATAGTTTATCATTTCCCTTTCGGACATTCCCTCCGGCGCCAGGAGATAAACACCCCGGCACGTTCAGTAGCTTCATGATACGCCCATGCGGTCAAAGCTTTCCGCATGTCGTTTCCCATGTCATGACGCCTGCAACCCACCGCATGAGTACAGTGGACAGACGGACAGGAACTCTCGTTCTTGTCAGTTACTCTTTAATGACAGATCAAGCTGCCATTGCAAGAGCATCATAGTCGTTATTGGCGTCTATGTTTAGGTTTGAGGTTTAACGCACCATCCCGCGGGCGGCTTCTCCGGAATTCCCTGACCCGTCGAAACCGAAACGACCCCATATTCAATTTTCAAAGTACTGCGGCAGATCCAGCCCTGCCGTATACCTGAAAAGAAAAACCAGTAAATATTTTCCGTTCACACAACTATAATATCGGCAAATTTTCATTTTTTCAACAGTATTTACCGGATAATCTGCACAATTATCTGTACATAACTTTAATTATACCTGGAATTCCGCTCCCTCATGGCTCTTTCCGCTTCCCGTTTCATATCCTTCTTTGCGATGGCTTCCCTCTTGTCGTAGAGTTTCTTTCCCTTTGCAAGCCCTATCTCCACCTTTGCTTTCTGATGCTTAAAATAAACCTTCAGTGGCATGATGGTATATCCCTGCTGCTGGGCTTCTCCGTAGAGTTTCATGATCTCACTTTTATGCATCAGAAGTTTTCTGGGGCGAAGGGGATCCTTGTTGAATATGTTCCCCTGCTCATAAGGGCTTATGTTCATACCGTAAATAATAGCCTCACCGTTGACGACCTGAACATAGGCTTCTTTTATTGAGCATTTGCCCTGGCGAAGGGACTTCACCTCAGTTCCCGCAAGAGCGATGCCCGCTTCAAAGCTTTCGATAATGAAGTAATCATGAAATGCTTTTTTATTATTTGCAACCGGTTTTTCAGGATTTTTTTCCTTTGATGCCATTCCTCAGATCTCCTTCTGTAAATCCCCTGACTCAGACTGTTGTTCTTTTGATCATCAACCTGATTTTTCCGGCATCGGATCTCACTGTGTCCAGAACATATTTAACAGTCTTCTTTTCTTTATCTGCCTCTGTCTCTTCCACTGATTTCTCTGTATTATCTTTCGGTTTTTCTGTCTGAATTTTTAGCTTCTCTGGTTTGCTTTTTATTTTTTCTGTTTTGCCCCTCGGTTTAGCAGCTCTTTCTTTCAACTTCTCTGTTTTATCTTTCGATTCTTCTGTCTGATCACTTAACTTCTCTGTTTTATCTTTTGGCTTCTCTGTCTGATTTTTTAGTTCCCCGGTTTTACCTTTCTTTTTTTTCGTTTTATCTTTCGATTTATCTGTCGTGTTCTTCTCTGCACCTTCAAATAAACTCATATTCGGGTTTTCCATTACAGCCATGTCGGTATTTCCAACCCTGGTGTCACAGTGTTCGATCCTGACTTTTATCTTTTGACCCATGCGTAATGTGTTACCCGTGGAATCAGTGAGCTCAAGTTTTTCTTCATTGAACTGATAATATCCCCCTGGCAGTTTGGATATATGGATCATGCCTTCCACTGTATTTGGCAGCATGGCATAAATCCCAAAATACGTGACGCCCGAGATCACGGCGTCGCTGACCTCTCCGATATGACCGGCTGCATATTCGCACTTCTTCAATTTCACGGAATCTCTCTCCGCTTCCTCTGCCCTTCTCTCGAACATGGAAGACTTTTCGGCAACCTTTGGCAGTATCTTTTTGTAATGACTTATCCTTCTGTCACTCAGCTTATCGGAAAGATATTCCTTTATGATCCTGTGGATCTGAAGATCCGGATACCGTCGTATGGGAGAAGTAAAATGACTGTATTTCTCCTCCGCAAGCCCGAAATGCCCCGTGCTTTCCGTGGAATACTCGGCATGCTGCATACTCCTGAGGGCCAGAACGGAAATAAAACTCTCCTCGTCAGTGCCCTTGAAAGCCCTGAGGAATCTCTGCATCTCCAATGGGGAGATCTTATGCTTTTTATCTGTTTTCATAAATACGCCGTATGTCTTTGCCACGCGGGAAAGGCTCGCAAGCTTCTCACCGTCAGGTCTTCCATGTACCCTGTATAAAAAGGGTATGCCGAGATCGCAAAACCTTGTGGCAACCGTGGTGTTGGCGGCCACCATGAACTCTTCTATAAGTTCAGTGGCTTCATTTCTCTCTGCCCGGCGTACATCTGTCACCCTGCCCTCACTGTCCACTGTTATCTCTGACTCCACAGTCTCGAATTCCAGAGCGCCCCTGCGGGCCCTCTTTTCCTTTAGTATCTTCGACAGATCTCTCATTTGAAAGATCACAGGTACAGCATCCTTAAATTTTTCCCGGGCATCCTCGTCCGTGTCATCCAGGATACCCTGGACCTGGCCGTATGTCATCCTGTGGGAAGAACGTATGACAGAATCCGCGATCCTGTGATCCGTGATCTTCCCGTTCATATCTATCTTCATTATGCATGACAGGGTCAGTCTGTCCACGCCTTCATTGAGAGAACATATCCCGTTTGACAGGCTTTCCGGAAGCATTGGTATCACCCTGTCAGGGAAATAAACACTGGTCCCTCTTTTGAGCGCCTCCCTGTCAAGTGCGCTGTTTTCTTTTACGTAATGAGACACATCTGCGATGTGCACTCCAAGGGTATAGATACCATTTTCAAAGCTCAAAGACACGGCATCGTCAAAATCTCTGGTGTGGTCACCGTCTATGGTAAATACCAGTTGATCACGCAGATCAAGCCTTCCTTTAATTTCCTCATCCGAAACCCTGTCCGGGAGTTTCATGGATTCTGCAACAGTCTCATCCTCAAACACTTCCGGTATGGGATCCATTCCGCTGTCCTTCCTGCCTCTGCCTGCGCTGCGGTCTTTTTTGCTGCTGAGATCTGTCTTTCTTACGGCTTTTTTATCGTATGAAGTATGTCTCCTTTTTTTTATAACATGTTTGTCTCTCTTGAAATTCCTGTTTCTCATTTTCCTGTTTCTCTCACTTCCTGTTTCTTACTATCTGTTTGTTTCTTAATTCTTGTTTCTGATTCCTGTTTATATCACTTCATGTTTTCCTGCTTCATGTTTCCTGTTTCATGTTTCCTGCTTCATGTTTTCCTGCTTCATGTTTCCCGTTTCATATTTCCTGTTTCATATTTTTTCATATTTTTACTTCGTATTTCCTTTTCTCACTTCTTGTTCATCTCACTTCACGTTCTGATGCCATGATATTTTCAATACCGATAAAAAGAAAAAGCACCCCGGATGTCGGGGTGCCTGAAGATCATTCTCTTATCAGCCGAAGGACTGCATATTGAGTATCAAAGCCGCAACCACAAAGAACACTGCCAGGATCTTTGTGACCAGTTCAAGCTTTCCTTCAAGGGAACGCCCTTTTATCTTGCCCCAATATGTATCAGCCGCACCGCTGATGGCGCCAAGTCCCTGGGACTTGCCCTCCTGCATAAGTATCACCACCGCCAACGCTATACTGGCTATTATATAAACCACCATCAACACGATCCTTAAAACTTCCATCTGAAGCACCTCACTTATTTATTTTAAAGCAGGTGATGGGAATCGAACCCACCTTACCAGCTTGGGAAGCTGGTGTTCTACCGATGAACTACACCTGCTAAAACACATTTATAAAACACACGAAGGGAATATTATCACATTCTTTCTGCTTTGTCAAAACTTTTGATCATTTCCTCTGAAAGATCACTCCCAGCACGAAAAGAGCCGCCATTATTATCAGACATACATTTGTGGGCCATCTGAAGATCTTGAGCCATATGATCTGTATGGTTATGGCGCTCCCAAGAGCTGAGCACAGAACCGATGACACCCAGGGCATGCCTTTGATCCCCAGTTTCACAGGAATCTTGCCCAAAATGTTGATTATGAAGTATACAAGAGCAAAAAGCACACAGGTAGTCGCTGCCAGGATAAGGATCCTCAGATTTACCGAATATCCCAAAGCCCCTATCCGGGATACCGCTTCGATCTCAAGATATGACCCCAGGACTATGGAACAAAGTGCAGTCATTGCCTGTCTGCCTCTGAAGATCATTATAACTGAGGCGGACAGCATAAGCGCATACAGGAGGAATACAAGCAGGCTGGTAGGATAAGTAAACATTCCCTCCGGGATCTCGGGCCACTGAAAAATAAAATACTCCATTAAAGTTCCTCCTCTTCTTACTATATCTTGCTACAGCAGCCTTATTCCTTGCTATAGGCTGCGATGGCGTTCAGTTCGGTGTTTTTCCACACGAGTTTTTCCCGGTCTATCAAAGCGTAATCAGATCCGTCATCCCACCAGATACGGGCTATGCCGTTGTAATTGCATCTTGCGGCATAATATGTAGCCCAGGCTATCCTGGCCTCATCATTGCCTTTATCCTTTGCGCCGTACTCCGTGAGCATGACCGAATATCCCGCATCTCTCAGTATCATCATGGAAGATATTCCGAGTTCTATATCCTTCAGATCATCGGGGTTCTCCTGATCCCATTTGTCAGTCCCATCCTCATCCTGGGCGAAGGAGTATGGCATGTACATATGAACAGAGGCGATCAGACGCCTGTCCTTCTTTCTCTCATCGAGGAAATCCTTTAGCACCATGACCGTGGCATCGGTTGCCTTTCCTGCATATGTGGTCACAAGAAGATAACGGTCAGAATTTTTCCCGCCGGTTGCTCTCACCGTATCCACAAAGTCACCGTTAAGCTCATTTACAAAACCCTTAAGCCCTGCGTCTCCGTCTGTCCACTCCATTTCAGAATCGATGAGGCGGGGTTCATTCATCCCTTCAAAGAGCAGTCTCTCATCGTAGTCCTTGAATTCTTCGGCGATCTGCCGCCAAAGCAGCATATTCCTGTACCGTATCCAGGCATCGTTTCTGGTGACCAAGGATCTCCATGGTTCATGATGGGAATTGATTATGACATACAGGCCGGAATCCAGCGCCATATCCACAACTTCATGCACCCGGGACATCCACGCGGGATCCACATTGAAACCGTCATCAACATGATCCCCCCAGGATACGGGGATCCTGACCGTCTTAAATCCTGCTGCTCGGATGGTCTTGAACAGATCCTTATGAAGCGGAGGGTTCCCCCACGCTTCCTCAAACAAGCCCTCTTTCACATCCGCATCGTAAACATCAAGGGAATTGCCCACATTTATGCCTGCTCCCAGCTGTTTTACAAACCGCTGTGTCTCTCCCTTACTGTATGCCATGCGTGTGCCTATGAAATAAGCTGTCCCTGCCACAAAAGCTGCAGCCAGCACAATCAAAAGCAGGATCTTAAGGACATACTTTACTTTCATGCGCCTTTACCATCCTCATCCCAAAAGGACATATCGTTGAATAGCTGTTCCGCCTTCTTGCTTTTCTTTCTCTGTGCACGTTTTTTCTCGACTTCAGCATTCTTTTCATGCTCCACCAAAAATTCCAGGACTTCGTCTGCGGCTTCCCTGTCGTCCATGACCTCCTCCAGATTTTTTACGGAGTAGAGCTTCTTGCCGTTTCTGAGCACCCGGTCAAATTCCAGTTCAAAGACTGCATTCCTGCTGAATGCCACATGCATATCAGTCAGTTCGGGCGCTTCCTCTGAAAGGGTGAAATAAGCGTAATTAAAATCATGGACTTTTATCTTTCCTTCTTTGATCTCTTTGCAGGGTATTTCCATATCCAGCAGAACCCTGGGATAGCACCGTTTCTGATAGAAGGGTGCAGTCACCCTCTTCTTCATGTTCAGTCTCAGATCGTCAAATGAACCCGCATCATTCCTTATTATCACCGGAAGCGTAGGGATACGGTCATATATTATCATGAGCCAGTCATCCTTCATCCCGTGGAAATCTTTGATCTTCATGGAATAAAGCCAATCCCCTTCAACATTTTGTTTGACATATACCACTATGGCGGAAAGGGTTACAGTATAATCCTGGAAAGATACGGTCACGCTTATGGGCTCATCCTCTTTCATATAATAGGGCTTATCCATTTTAACGGAGAGTCCCGATTCGGAAATGTCAGATGTTGTACACTTGATCTCTCCGTTATCCAGGCTCACCACCGCAGGCTCTTTCACATTTGCCCTCTCTTCCGAACGGTGCTGCACACGTCCGTTTACAAAGAACAGCGACATGACCAGCAGGAAAAGATTGTACACCAGCCAGAACAATACGACCACCGGGGTCAGGGACGAAGAGTTGAACATACTCACTATACAGTTGATGATACCGAAGACGGACAGAACTATCAAAAACAGGAACGGCACCATATGCAGGATATTCCCTCCCTTGTCCGCAGTCTTTTTCTTTGACTTATTCGTAACCTTGAAAACCCGGAGCGAGATACCGAAGGTCTCCATTATGACCGGCAGCAGCAGAAATGGGAACAGTGCTGTCTCGTATATACTGGTCCATTTTGTGGTCCTGACATTATGGGACAGCATCTTCAAAGAGATATTGCTGGACACATACATAGGAAGCCAGAACAGCAGTATCTGCGGAAGGGTGCACTTGAACACCATGTACCCGAAGGTGGCGTAGATTATGGGGGACATAATGTACACAAATCTCTTAAGAGGCGCATACCAGTACCAGACCGAAGCCCAGTAGTTCATCTTCTGGGCGAAGGAGAGATTCTGCGATGTGTAGATGTGAAGTTTCCTGCCTGTGGCGATAACTCCCCTGGCCCACCTGACTCTCTGCTGGATCAGATCGTGAAGGGAATCCGCAGCCAGACCCGAGGCCAGTGTCTCCCCAAGCCCAAGGGAAACATACTGCTTTTCTTCTATGAGTATCCCCGTTGCAAAGTCCTCGGTTATGGCGTTGGTATAGAATTTCCCGGCATCCATAAGGGCCTTCCTGGAAATAAGTGTGTTTGAGCCGCCATATATGACCGAATTTGTCCTGGTCCTTGCGACCTGGATATCCTTGTAGAAATAATCCTGTTCGTCAGGGATCCTGTTCTCCGAGAAGAGATTAAACTGGAACATATCGGGATTGTAGAAACTCTGAGGAGTCTGGATGAAGCCCAGTTCTATCCTGTCTTCCTTTTCCCTGCCCTCATTTCTGAGTTCTGCATCCACAAAATAAGGGACAGTTTTCATGAGAAAATCACTCTTCAGGATCATATCCGCATCGATGGTCACTATGTAAGGCGAAGAACTGTGATCCAGGGCGTTGTTCAGATTGCCGGCCTTGGCATGTTCATGTTTCTCCCTGGTGAGATATGTCACCTGCCTCTTTGCAACCAGTTTTTCCATTTCATCTCTGTTCCCGTCGTCACAGAGATAAATATGGACCTTTGACTTGTCGGGATATTTCAGATGTTTGCACGCGTTCAGTGTCTTGTCTATTATTTCCACGCCCTCATTGTATGTGGGGACAAAAACGTCAATATCCGGAAAAAGCTCAAGCGGCACTTCGGGCCTCGGATAGTCGTGGACATTGAACATATTGAGATAGTGGACAAAGGCCTCCACCATTCCCAGCACTTCCACGATGAACAGGGAAGAACTTGCGATCACGGACACAAGTCCGAAATCAAAGGGTATTGTGAAAAATATCCTCCAGATCAAATACACTGTGGTAAAGAACATGTTGATAAAAAACCATATCTTTCCCCTTGTATCCAGAAGAAATGATCTTAATCTGCTTTTCTTATCCTCCGCCGGCATTTCCTGTCCTCCGAAAAATTCGCAACCTGTTGTCTTCCATCGATCACTTTGATCGATCGTCTGAATCCTTTATGTGATCTTATACTGTACATCGATCATTTGCATCATTCATTTGCATCATTCATTTGCATCATTCATTTTCATCGTTCATTTTCATCGTTCATTTTCATCATTCATAGTCCGCACTGCGTAATACCCCCGCTCACCTGAAATAATTGAATGCTTCGTCATTTATATTGTAAGGGTATGTCTCCA
>JAILIO010000052.1 GCA_024695225.1 Lachnospiraceae bacterium | reverse complement strand
TTATGATCTCCTTGTGGTCGATGAGGCGCACAGGCTTCACAGAAGAGCATATCTTTCCCATTATCCTGCCTTTGACGATGTTAATGACAGATTGGGACTGGACGGTAATGCTACGGAGTTGGATTGGATCTTTAAGAGCAGTCGGATGCAGCTTATTTTTTATGATAAGGAACAATCTGTCCGACCTTCGGATATTCAAAGACCTCAGTTTGAGCAACTCGTTAAAGGTCATCTTTGCAAGGAGATAGAACTAACCTCTCAGCTTAGATGCAAGGGTGGAAATGATTATATAGAATATGTCAAGGCAGTAATTTATGAAAAAGCCGATGATGTAAGGGAAGGCTTTGAGGATTATGACGTAAGAGTATTTGATGATCCCAATGAAATGATACAGGCAGTTAAGAGAAAGGATGCCGAACTTGGACTCTGCAGGACTGTTGCCGGATACGCCTGGAAATGGAGGTCAAGGAAGGACGGGGATGCATTTGACCTTACTTTTGGGGATAAGACATACAGATGGAATTCGGAATCTGTCGATTGGATAAGCAGTGCGGATTCAGTGAATGAAATAGGGTGTATCCATACGGTTCAAGGCTATGATCTGAATATCTGCGGAGTGATATTCGGACCGGAGATCAAATATGACCGTCAGAAACAGATGATCTTCATAGATAAATCGAATTATCATGACCATCTTGGCAAAACCGGTAATGTTGATGAGCTAAAAAGTTATATTCAAAATATATACGTTACTCTTATGACAAGAGGGATACGGGGAACTTACATTTATGCCTGTGACCCGGGATTGCAGGAATATCTTAAGAAATATTTTTAATGTATGTAAAAGATACGAGTTTGAACGGGTCCGGCAGGTTGTATGGCCATATCAGTCTTGTATGATCGACGGGCGGTTGGTTGTGTGACAGAATCAGGCTTGTATGATCGACGGGCGGCGAGCTATGTGGCCGTATCAGGCTTGGATTATCGATGGCCGGAAGGAGACAGATGAGATTATTTATTGCGATCCTATTTGAAGAGAATATATTGGATGCACTGACGGATTTTCAGGATGATCTTAGGGATCAGGGTGTGACCGGGAACTATACAAAGCGGGAGAATATGCATATCACACTGGCATTTATCGGCGATCATGGCAATCCGGACGAAGTGCTTGATGCTATGGAACAGGCGGATTTTCGGCCTGCAAATATCAGTCTGGAAGGCGTAGGAAGCTATGGAGATCTTTTCTGGGTAGGGCTGGCAGAGAATCCCCGGCTTGCCGGATATGTGAGGCGGCTTCGACGTAAGCTTTCAGATCTGGGGATACCTTTTGACAGGAAAAAGTTTTCTCCTCATATAACGCTTATCAGGAAGTATTATTATCGTGGGGGAGACAGGATCCCGGTATTGGATCCGCCACAAGGAAGCATGACGGCAACCCGGGTATCGCTTATGCGCTCGGAGCGTGGGAAGAACGGGATGATCTATACGGAGATCGGGAGTGTAGGAGAATAGGAGAGCAGGAGAGTATAAGGGCATAAGGGTATAAGGGTATAAGAGTAGAGGTATTAGTAACAGAAACCGGCAACATACAATAAGCAACCGGCAACAGGCATCAAGCCACAGGCAACAGGCATCAAGCAACAGGTAGCAAGCATCAATCAACAGGCAACAGGTAGCAAGCATCAATCAACAGGCAACAGGCATCAAGCAACAGGTAGCATGTAACATACAACAGGATACGGGGAAAAGGAGGAACAGACATGACTTTTGATGAACTGCTTACAAAGGTAAGAGAGAAGGCAAGCGACGTGGATGTAAGCGGAGCAGATTTCCTTGCGGTACAGGTGAATATCACAGGTAAGGACAGTGGAGTTTTTTATGTTGAGGTCAAGGATGGGAAGATCAATATTGAGCCCTATGAGTACAATGACAGGAACTGTGCTTTGACCATGAACATGACAAACTTCAATAAGCTGATAGACGGCAAGCTGGATCCTATCCTTGCATACACTACCGGTAAACTGAAGGTGGATGGCGATACGGGAAAAGCTTTGGAGTTTTCGAAGATCCTTAAGAAATAAGATCGGTATGACTTCCTGCGCATGTTTTCTGATCATGTGTACAGGAAGTCATATTTTTTTCTATACGATTCCTAATCTTCTTGATGAAAATCCGGAAGATGAAGGATATCATGGACATCAGGGATATCAGGGATATCATGGACATCAGGGATATCAGGGACATAAGGGACATAAGGGAACTTAAGGTTTTTGATGCGGCTTTCCTGGAGCTAAGATATAATAGTTTAGGGAGAGAGTAAAAGCTTAGTCAGTTAATAGGGGAGTAAAGCCAAAATGAAGCTTGTAACGTTATCTTGTCCTAAATGTAATGCTCAACTGCAGGTCAATGAAGATCTGACTCATGCGATCTGTAACTACTGTGGATATCATTTTCTTATAGACGATGAATCCCAAAAGGTTGATGTTCGGGTCAAGAATGCCCGTGAGGTAGGCAGGGAGTTGGAATATGGCCGCAGGAGCGCCGGAAGCAATCAGGAACTAGCCAATGAAGTCGGAGCGATGATGGAGCCGCTTGCAAAGATAAGTGAACTCTCACCTCAGATCGACAGAGTTACAAAGGTTGTTGAAGTCTACAAAAAAAAGACGAAGAATGACAAGTCCACTTTTGGAAAGCTTCTTCCGTGGATATGGTTTGCCGGTGTGTTTGTATTATTTTTGGTTGGCGGATCAGCCGACGGAAGTATCATGGAAATGATCCTCACGGCGCTTTTCATGGGACTTACCGCTGCAGGGATAACTTATATAGTCCAGTATTCTCATAAAAGTTCGCTTAAGGGAAGCATGAACAATTTAACCCGACTGACAAAGGAAATGGAGGCTAATCAACAGGCACTCCGGGGGCATGATATTGAAATCATACCTCCCGACTACAGGAACAGGGTTGCTATGTCTTTCATTCATAATGCGCTCATAAACCAAAGGGCAATGACCATGCAGGAGGCAGTCAATCTCTATGAGGATGATCTGCACAAGAACAGGCTTGAAGCTATTGAGGCTGAAAAACTGAAGCAACTGAATCAGATCAATCGCTCAGTCAGAAAATAAGTCTTGATCGATATCCCGAATAGAAATATCGGTTGATAAGAGCCTTCCGGGAGGATGATTTGCGCTTTGCCAGCGATGTCAGCATTACCAGTGATGTCAGCATTACTAGCGATGTCAGCATTGCCAGCATTGCCAGCTTTTACTAGCGATATCAGCTTTGCTTGCTTTGTCAGCCTGCATTCCCACGATTCGTCACTAGGATTGACACTATGAAGTACCAGAAAACCTTGTAAAATCGCAACTTTTTGCCATTTTTCTATTGCATTCTGCCTAGTTTTGTATTGTAATATATAACTAGGAGGTGTGGTATGTCATCTATAATAAAAGTGTTCGATAAACGCAGCGGAAACACATATTTTTACGAGTCCGAGTCCTACTGGGACAAGGAAAAACAACAGCCCAGATCCCGACGGAAGCTCATAGGTAAGTTGGATCCTACCACCGGAGAAATGGTCCCTACCGATGGACGCGGCAAGAAACGTAGTACCAAACCATCTGCCACTGCTGTAAAGCCCGGTCCGGTTCCTGCCTTAAACATGACGAGGCGGTTTTATGGAGCAACCTATTTGTTGGATCAGATCGGACACGAGATTGGTATTGTCGACGATCTGAAGACCTGTTTTCCGGACAGTTATAAAAGCATTATATCGATCGCATACTTTTTGATCCTGGAGGATACGAACGCATTGATCCGATTTGAACATTTTGACAGGACACATAAGCATCCTGCCGGTCAGGATATCCCGTCTCAGCGGAGCAGTGAACTATTCCAGTCCATCACCGAGAAGGCAAAGGACAAGTTCTTTTGTCTCCAGGGCAAGCGCCGTATCGAAAAGGAATACTGGGCATATGACACCACCTCCATCTCCAGTTATTCTGAAACACTAAAGCAGGTAAAGTACGGCAAAAACAAGGATGATGACCATCTTCCCCAGATCAATCTCGCACTTTTGTTTGGCGAGAGATCAGGTCTTCCGTTTTATTATCGTAAGCTTGCCGGGAACATACCCGACGTGAAGACCATGCGACAGCTCATAAAGGATCTCGATGTTCTTGGCTATGGAAAGATCAAACTCTGTCTGGACAGGGGCTTCTA
>JAILIO010000024.1 GCA_024695225.1 Lachnospiraceae bacterium | reverse complement strand
GACGTGAAGATGACCAAACAGGAAGTGAAGGATGAATACAAGAACCAGGAGGGAGATCCTCAGATAAAGGGACAGCAGAGACGGCGCATGCAGGAGGCGTCCAGAAGAAGGATGATGCAGGCGCTTCCCGAAGCGGATGTTGTCATCACAAACCCCACACATTACGCGGTTGCCCTGAAGTATGACCAGAGTGTGGCGGATGCGCCTTTTGTGGTGGCAAAGGGGGCAGACTTCCTGGCCAGGAAGATAAAGGATACGGCCAGGGAGCACAATATAGAGATAGTTGAGAACAAACCGCTGGCCAGAACATTGTATGCAAATGTGGAAATAGGCGAGAGCGTGCCGCCTGAACTGTATCAGGCAGTTGCAGAAATCCTTGCTTATGTGTATCATTTAAAAGGCAAAATATAAGAGAAATATAAGAATATCAGAGAAAGGAGGATCCGGATGCTCAAAAGACTTCCCAAGGGCGATGTGTTCGTAGCGCTTTACATGCTGTCTGCGTTCATAATGCTCATCGTCCCTGTGAACAAGAATCTTTTGGACGTGCTTCTCACACTGGATATGGCCATCGGATTTACAGTGCTGTTCACAGCCATGTTTGCCGATGAAGTGCTTTCCATGTCCATGTATCCCACGATCCTGCTTTTCACTACGATATTCAGGATAGCTCTGAACGTTTCTTCCACCAGGCTGATCCTCACCACGGGAGACCCGGGAAATGTGGTCAGGGTTTTCGGCGAGTTCGTGGGCGGAGGAAATATGATCGTCGGTATCATTATTTTCATCCTGCTGATCCTGGTGCAGTTTATAGTCATAAACAAGGGTTCCGAACGTGTGTCCGAAGTCACGGCCAGATTTACCCTGGACGCCATGCCCGGTAAACAGATGGCTATAGACGCTGATCTGAATACAGGCGCCATAACGGACAGAGAGGCCCTTGAAAGAAGGGCAAAGATCCAGGAGGAGGCTTCATTCTTCGGAGCCATGGATGGTGCTACGAAATATGTTAAGGGGGATGCCACCGCATCTCTCATAATCACGTTTATAAATGTCATCGGGGGTCTTGTGCTGGGAATGACCCAGAGAGGGATGACAGTTGGGGAAGCGGCTCAGGAGTATCTGCTGCTCACCATCGGAGACGGTCTGGTTGGTCAGATCCCGTCCCTTGCCATATCTCTTGCCACAGGTATCCTGGTGACCAAGGGATCAAAGGCCGCCGATTTCGGATCCACCCTTTTGAGCCAGCTCTTCGGAATACCAAAGGTGCTGGCACTGGTGGGCGGCATTCTTGTGGGACTGGGCTTTGTCACCCCTCTGAACAATGTGCTTATGACTGTCCTGGGCGGTATGTTCATATTTGCGGCTTATTCCATGAGCAGGACAATAAAGACTGCAGGTGTGGATTCGGCTGTCCTTGAGGAGGAGAAAGAGGTTGAGGAAGTCAGGGCCCCTGAAAATGTCACGAGCCTTCTTCAGGTCGACCCCATAGAACTGGAATTCGGATACGGCATCATTCCCCTGGCCGATGTAAATCAGGGCGGAGACCTGCTGGACCGCGTGGTCATGATCAGACGTCAGATCGCCCTTGAACTGGGTACGGTGGTGCCTATAATCAGACTCAGGGATAATATCCAGCTGAACCCCAACCAGTACATAATAAAGATAAAAGGCGTTCAGGTGAGTGAGGGTGAGATACTCTTCGACCATTACATGGCCATGAACCCCGGTTACGTTGAAGAAGAGATCACGGGAATCCCCACATTTGAACCCTCCTTCCATCTGCCGGCCACCTGGATCACAGAGAGCCAGAGGGAGCGGGCGGAGAGCCTGGGTTACACCGTGGTGGATCCCCCGTCCATAATCGCAACACATCTGACGGAGATAATAAGGGAGCACATAGCAGAACTTCTCACCCGACAGGATGTGCAGAATCTTGTGGACAACCTGAAGGAGACCAATCCCTCCATTGTGGAAGAACTGGTGCCCAAGCTTTTGGGACTGGGTGAAGTCCAGAAAGTGTTGCAGAATCTTCTTGAGGAAGGGATCTCCATAAGGGATCTTCTGACCATATGTGAGACGCTGGCGGATTATGCGGCCACCACCAGGGATACGGATATTCTGACAGAATATGTCAGACAGGCTCTCAAGAGAGCTATCTCAAACAGATATTTCATGCCCAATGAGACCACACAGGTAGTCACTTTGGATCCTTCCATTGAGCAGGAGATAATGGCTTCGGTGAAGCAGACTGAGCAGGGATCATACCTTGCTTTGGATCCCGCCAGGACCAGGCAGATAATGGACAGTGTCAGGGAGCAGATAGAAAAACTCCAGAATATCGGCAGAAGTCCCATAGTGGTCACCTCTCCGATCGTCAGGATATATTTTAAGAAACTGAGTCTTGAATTTTTCAAGGATCTGGTGGTAGTCTCTTACAATGAGGTCGAGTCCGATGTGGAACTCCAGTCGGTCGGGATGATCACGGCGCCGAGAAATGTGGCGGCATAAATTAGGATGTTGCGCCGAAGCTTTGCGTAAAAGATGCGGTTGGATGGTATAGAAAATGATAATTAAGCGGTTTACGGCCAAAACTGAAGAAGAAGCCCTGGCAGAGGCAAAGAAGGAGTTAGGGGAGAGCCTGGTTGTCATGAGCGTCAAGAAAACCAGACGCAAGGGATTTTTTGGCCTTTTTTCAAAAAAGATAACAGAACTGACTGCTGCTGTGGAGGATGAACAGGAGATCAGCAGAAACAAGGCAGAGGCTCAGAAGAAATCTGAAAGTGACATAAGGGAAGCCCTTTCTGCCATAAATAAAGTCGTGCAGGCGGATAACAAGAGTCCGGGAACCTCCGGCAAAGGATCTGCCGCCTCACCTGCTCCCGCAGCCACTGCCACTCCAAAGAAGGCAGTGTCAGTCATGAACGAAAAGGATGATAAAGCCCAGAGCACCGAGGCCATAGAAGAGAAACTCGACCAGCTCCAGAATCTCTTAAAGAGCAGATTCAGTGAAGACGGTACAGAGAGCGGCGGAAAAGAGGGACAGGAGAACAAAAAGGATCCTGACAACAAGACGGATTCTGAGATGGAAAAGTTTATCGATATACTCCGGAGCACCCTCATAGACAGCGAGATAGATGGCAGTTATGTGGATCAGGCGGTGTGTGAGCTGAGAAAGAGTATGAAACCCGGTACGGATGTGGATCACGCCCTTGAGCAGATATACCAGAAACTGATCCTGAGACTTGGAGGCCCCGCTCTTCTCAGGACTTCCGAAAAAGGGCCAAGGGTGCTTTTCTTCGTGGGACCTACGGGTGTGGGAAAGACCACTACCATCGCAAAGATAGCTTCCAGGATGATGATCGAGCAGAAGAGAAAGGTTGCTCTACTGACTGCGGATACCTACAGGATAGCCGCAGTTGAGCAACTGAGGACTTATGCCGATATATTAGGTGTGCCCTTCAGGGTGGTCTATACGCCTGAAGAGGTGAAGGATACTGTGGCTTCTTTTAAGGATTTCGATTTTATCCTTGTGGACACTGCAGGACATTCCATAAAAAATGAAGAACAGAAAAATGCGATGAATGCCATCATACATGCGGTGGATTCGGATTATGACACCCAGGTTTATCTGGTGCTGAGCGTAACTGCCAAGTACAAGGATCAGGTAAAGACTGCGGATGTTTATTCGGATCTCACCAAGTATAATCTGATATTCACAAAACTCGATGAGAGTGATTTTATCGGGTGTATTTATAATCTGCACGTTCACACCGGAGCAGATGTGGCTTTTGTGACTGATGGACAAAACGTACCGGACGACATTGATGTTTTTGATCCGCAGAAGACAGTCAAGAAACTGTTGGGCGGGGAGGATTAGGCATGGGCGCAGAAGAACAGAACAGAGACCAGGCCGAAAAACTCAGAAGTCTGGTAAATATAGGGAATCAGCCTGCTGAAAAGCCACCTGTCTCCAGAGTTATAACCGTGACCAGCGGAAAAGGCGGCGTGGGTAAGTCAAACACGGCCATAAATCTTGCTATCCAGTTCAGTAAACGCGGCAAAAAAGTGATCATACTCGATGCAGATCTGGGACTGGCAAATATCGAAGTCATGTTTGGCACGGTTCCGAAACACAGTTTGTACGATGTCATAAAGAACGGCATGGATATAAAGGATGTGATCACCCCGGGACCTTTGGACATCGGTTTCATATCCGGGGGATCCGGCATTGCGGATATGGCAAATCTGAGCAGGGCAGAGCTTGAGACCATCGTGAACAATCTGTCAAAACTGGATGCCATGTCTGATGTGGTCATAATAGACACGGGGGCAGGGATCTCGGATACGGTCATGGAGTTTTTGCTCTCCAGTTCGGAGATCGTCCTGGTGACAACGCCGGAACCTGCATCCATAACCGATTCCTATTCTCTTTTAAAGGCTTTGTGCAGAAATAAACACTATCATCCGGGAAACAGTGCCATACGTTTCATAGGCAATAAAGTCAAAAATGAGAAAGAGGGCAAGGAACTTTTTGCCAAGCTGAACGCGGTGGTAAAACGGTATCTGGAGATGGATATAAACTATCTGGGATCGGTTCCCTTCGACAACCGGCTGGAGAAAGCTGTAATGCAACAGAAACCGGTTTCCATAGGGGATCCGGAAGCAAAGAGCACTCTTGCTTACGAGATGCTTGCAGCAAGCCTTCTCGGAGACGAAGTGGAAGTCAGACATGAATCGAGAGGCATTACCGCACTGTTTGCCAGGATGGTCAGATTTGGGAAAAGAGGAGAATAAATGGCATCTAAGGGGATACTCAGAAAATTTATAAATGAGGGCTTTAAAGCAGATATAGTCCTTATGGGGCCGGAAGGACAGTCGGGAAAAGACTATAAGACACAGGTTTATGAGATAGTTTCTGATGAGGAAGTGGTTTTCTATATGCCAACGGAAAAGGAGAGACTTGTGCTCCTGCCGGTGGGCAAGAGATGTGATA
>JAILIO010000285.1 GCA_024695225.1 Lachnospiraceae bacterium | reverse complement strand
AGCAAGGATGATGGGGGTGGTAAATCCCGGTATGGTTATTCCGATGCACACGGAAATGGCAGACAGTTTTAAAGACTTTGATGAGTTTTCAGAATGGAAAAATAAGATTCATGTTTTACAGGATGGGGAAACATTCTGCTTATGATGTATTTCTGTAGCAGGAAAGAAGGAATTTGCGGGGACAATGCTGAACCGACCTTGTGTTTCTGCGGAAACATTCTATACCGACGTATCGGAAACAGGGAATCGTTCGATCAAGAAACCGGTCCGGTAATTATATATAGGGTGCATCAAATGTATGTGTAAGATTACAACAAAGACAGCTACTGACAGTCATCCGGCTACAATTTGGTCACAACAGATTATGGGGCATTTGGATCATGTTTGTGAGTACAAAATGAGTACAAAAATTTTGCGAGTCATAAGAAAAATCAGAACCTTCCGATTTTTATTATGCCACTGACAGAAAGGGAATCGGGGTTGGCATTTCGGCAACTTTGGTGGAGAAGCATAGGGTAAAATGGAATAATATACAGGGCGATTGTATTTGTGACGAGTTGAATATGTAATGAGCACAGATACAGGCAGTGGCGAGCGGAAACAAAAAAATGGAAAGATAATGAAAAAAATGGTTATTTTTGGGGTATAATCAGAGGATCATAATCGAGTTCGCGGTATCAGAGCTGAGAAAGGATAGTTATGAGTCAGAGGAATAACGAAAAACTGATAGTCTTTTTGGCGACCCTGTCTTCCATTGGTTTAATTGCTGAGATATTGTTGATGGGATGGGAATTCTGGGTCCCCGCGGTTGTTTTGGTCGGAATTATATCTTTATGGGCAATAAACCTGTCCGACAGGATAGAATATGATATCCGGAAGCTGTTCTATTTTGGTTATGCTTTTCTTTTGGCCTTCTACCACGGGATACATAAGAGTTCGATGTTTGATTCTGCATTGGTGATAGTCCTGGTCATGGTGTCCTATTCCATATTTAACAGCCCTTATATGATGCATATTATTCTGTTTGAGTACTTTGCCCTGCTGTTCATCCATGTGTTCAACCTTCCGGGCGGAGAACCATTGGTATTTGACAAGATAACCGTATCCAGGCTTTTCCTCCACATAGCGATCGTGCTGTTCGTATATTATGTCAGCATAAAGGGGATAAATGACAGGGTGGATGACGGGGAAGAGAACAAGACTAAAGAGGAACGTGTAAGAGCAAATGATGAGAGTATGGAGGACTTTCTATCCAATATATCACATGAGTTAAGGACCCCCGTAAATGTGGTCAACGGAATGTCTGATCTTCTCATAAAAAGAGGGATCGGTTACGAGGGAGATTCCATTAAGAGCGCAGGTGTAAGGCTTTCATATCAGATCGAGGATATCCAGGACTATACCGAATGCAAAAGAGACAAGGTGTTTCTTGAAGAAGATAATTATATGAGCACATCTCTTATCAATGATGTGGTCACCAGTTTTCGCATGAATGACAATGCCAAAGAGCTGGAACTCGTAGTAGACTTGAATCCCTCGACCCCTTCCATGATGACGGGAGATATAAAAAAGCTGCATAAGATATTCAGGCATCTTCTGGAGAATGCAATCAAGTTCACAAAAAAAGGCGGCATTTATGTGAAACTGTATGCCGAAGAGATGGATTACGGCGTGAATCTGACCATTGAGATGACGGATACTGGGATAGGCATGAGCAGAGATGCCATCAGACTGGTCACAGAGGGGATGTATCAGGCAAATAAAAAGAGAAACCGCAGTTCCGGCGGTATCGGACTGGGGCTGTTCATTGTATACGGATTTGCCCACAGGATGGGCGGTTTTGTAAAGATTGAAAGCGACAAGAAAAACGGCACCACGGTAAGGGTCACTATCCCCCAGAAGGTGGTCGATACTACTCCCTGTCTTAAACTGGATGATTCATTTGACGGTGTCGTTCTTTTCCATGTAAGACCTGATAAATATAAGATCCCCAAGCTCCGCGACTTTTACAGGAACATGGCTGCAAACCTTGCATCCGGGCTCCATGTTTCGCTGTATCCTGCAGAAACCGTCTATGAAGTGGAGAGGCTTAAGGAGAAGTTAAATGCGACCCACGTATTCATGGGGCAGGAGGAATATGAAGAAAACATGGGATATTTCGAACTGCTTGCAAAGGAAGAAGAAATAGCAGTCGTTGTATCGGCAGAGCCTGATTTTATGCTTCCGGCAAACAGCAGAGCAATACTCATGCCCAAACCGTTATATGCTTATCCCATTATAAAACTGCTGAACGGAGGATTGGATGAATGCAGACTGAACTGTGAAGAAGTTCATGAAAAGCCTGTATTTAGCGGAGTTAAAGCCCTGGTGGTAGACGATGAACCCATGAACCTTGTGGTCGCCACCTCCCTCTTCAGAGAATATGAGATGTCTGTTGAAACGGCGGGAAGCGGCAAGGAGTCTATAGGCAAGTTTACCGAACAGGATTATGATCTTATCTTTATGGATCATATGATGCCGGAGATGGACGGGGTTGAAGCCATGAAGAAGATAAAGGCTGTTGCGAAGGATATGAACAGGGAGGTCACAGTCGTTGTGCTTACCGCCAACGCAGTATCAGGGGCGAGAGAAATGTTCATGAGGGAGGGTTTCGATGGCTTTATAGCCAAGCCCATAAACACATCAGATTTTGAAAGAGTTATGCTCAGGGTTCTTCCTGCGGAGAAAATAAGCTATGAGAGGAGGGAAGAAAGATGAATTTTATAAAAAAGAAATTCGCCCGACTGACAGACCCCACGCGCAGTTATGAAGAGCGCACATTTGTAATGCTGTCGATCATAGGTGTCTCCGCAATGATGATAGCCCTGGTGTTTGACATCATCGGAAAGGAAAGCATACAGGAGATAGCTACCATCGCTGCTTCCATCGTTATAATACCTTTGCTGGTCATATTCAGCATCCGTTTTGAAAAGATACAGATAGGTTCTTTGATATCTGTTATCATGCTGGAATTTATCATAATACCTGTAACCTTCTATTTCGGCGGCGGGACAAGAGGAGGTGGAGTATACTGGATCATATTTGCATATATGTTTATAGGAATGTCGCTGACCGGACGGTTAAGGGCTACACTGATGTTCCTGCTTACATGCATCGGAATATTTGAATTCTGGTCTGCATACAGGCATTCTGAATGGATATATGCGCATAACATAT
>JAILIO010000263.1 GCA_024695225.1 Lachnospiraceae bacterium | reverse complement strand
AGTGCAGAAAGTCCTACCAGTGGGGCTCCCGTGTCTCTCACAGCTTCCAGAACCTTCTCCGGAGCCACATCCTTCCCCAGATCCGTGACAGTGAAACCATAGTTCTCAAGAAGTGCCCTGACGATATTTTTCCCGATATCGTGAATATCCCCCTTTACAGTGGCCAGCACCACCTTACCCTTTGATCCGCTGTCTTCCCCACTGCTCCCCATATGTTCTCTGACCGCTGCAAAAGCAGCAGACGCCGCTTCAGCGCTCATAAGGAGCTGCGGAAGGAAAAGAGTGCCCTTTTCAAAGCCCTTTCCCACTGAATCCAGGGCAGGAATAAGTTTTTTGTCTATGAGTTCAAGGGGATCAGCTCCTGTTCCCAGCATTTCACCTGCAGCTGCGCGGGCTCTTTCTTTTAACCCCTTCTCAACTGCGTGGATCAGAGGATCCTCGGCTTTAACTGCTCCATCCGTGTTTCCGGCGTTTCCTGCGGTCCCCCCGTCAGGACTTCCGGGACTTCCTCCATTGTCCCCTCCAGGTGTCCCGGTATTTCCACTGACCTTCAAAGTCATCTCTGTGGGGTGCTCGGAGGCGTAACTTATGTATGAAGAACAGTTTTCATCTCTCCCTGTAAGTGCCGCAAATGCGTGCCAGGCCTTCATCAATTCCTGTGATCTTGGGTTTATTATCCCCGCTGAAAGCCCGGACATCATGGCCATAAGGAAGAAGGTCTGGTTCATGACACCTCTGTCAGGCAGTCCAAATGAGATATTTGAGACACCCAGGCTGGTTTTTCCGCCAAGCTCGTCAGTTATTCTCTTTACACTCTCAAGAGTAACTCGACCTGCATGGTCATCTGTGCTCACGGTCATTGCCAGAGGGTCTATAACTATGTCTCGCTTCTGTATGCCGTAGCGGGCGGCTTCCCTGTATATCTTTTCCGCTATCCTCACACGCCCCTCTGCATCTTCCGGTATCCCGTCTTCATCTATGGTGAGTCCCACCACCACTCCGCCGTATCTGGCAGCTAAGGGAAAAACCATGTCCATCACTTCCTGCTTTCCGTTCACGGAATTGATCATGGGCTTTCCATTGTATATCCTAAGGGCTTTCTCCATGGCTTCGGGATCTGTGGTATCTATCTGAAGAGGGAGGTCGCACACAGCCTGAAGAGCTTTGACCGTGTCAGTCATGAGTTTGGGCTCATCAATCTCCGGCAGACCCACATTTACATCCAGCACGTGGGCTCCGGCTTCCTGCTGCTCAGTTCCCTGGGAGATGATGTAATCCAGGTCATTGTCCCTTAAAGCCTGTTTGAATTTCTTCTTTCCTGTGGGATTTATCCTCTCCCCTATGAGTACGGGGAGGTCTCCGAAGGTAACCGCATGGGTATAGGACGAGACCACGGTAAGGTCTTTTTCTTCAACGGGGAGTGCCTCCCCTGCCATCTCAGTCACAGCCCTTCTCATGGCTCTTATGTGTTCGGGAGTGGTGCCGCAGCAGCCTCCCAGTATCCTGGCTCCGGCTTTCGCAATGCCAACCATCTCTTCCGCAAAGATCTCAGGGCTTACATCGTAGAATGTATTTCCGTTTTCCATGCGGGGAAGACCTGCGTTGGGAGACAGCATCACGGGCACAGACGCTCTTTCATAGAATTTCCTGACCACCGGAACCATCTGCTCAGGTCCCAGGGAACAGTTTGCCCCTATGACGGACACCCCGAGCCCCTCTAGCATTGCTGTCATGGCCGCGGGATCAGCCCCGGTCATCATTTTCATGTGTTCGTCAAACGTGCATGTGACAAATATGGGAAGTTTTGAATTCTCTTTGGCTGCCAGCACTGCAGCTTTGGTCTCAAGACAGTCATTCATGGTCTCTATGAGGATTATGTCGCTTTTATCCCCCGCCGCCCTGACTGTCTTTGCAAAAGCCTCCACAGCTTCTTCAAACCCCAGATTCCCCAAGGGTTCCAGCAGCATTCCGGTGGGGCCTATATCCAGAGCCACATATTTATCTTCCCCGTAGTCCCCTGTGGAAATGGCCTGTCTGGCGTTGTCGATGGCGGCTGTCACCACATCCTGCAGTTCTTCATCCTTGTATTTGAGGCCGTTTGCGCCGAATGTGTTTGTGGTGATGATCTGGGACCCTGCATCCAGGTAACTTTTGTGGACTCCGGTTACCACTTCAGGAGAGTGGACATTCATGCGCTCCGGAAGTTCGCCGGGCTTAAGCCCCGCCTTCTGAAGTTCTGTCCCCATGGCGCCGTCTGAAAAGACAAAGCCATTATTTATTTTTTGGAGTATGTCAGACAAGGTTCTTAAGACTGTCCACCAGTCTTCTTGCAACATCCGGTCTGTTCATGCTGTAGAGGTGGATGCCGTCCACATCATTTGCCAGAAGGTCGATGGCCTGACTCACCAGATAAGCCATTCCGGCGTCAAAAAGCCCTTCCTTGTTATCCCCGTAGCGATCCATTATGCGCCTGAACCTGGGGGGAAGGCTCGCGCCGCAGGTCACAGTCATCCTCTCGATCTGGGCCTTATTTATCACAGGCATGATCCCCGGTGTGATGGGCACGTTTATACCGGTCTTTCTGGCCAGGCTCAGGAAATCGTAAAAGAACCTGTTGTCGAAGAAAAGCTGGGATATCAGGAGTGAATCCCCCGCATCCACCTTCTTTTTCAGGTTCAGTATATCCTTTTCTTTATCCTGGCACTCAGGATGGCCTTCCGGATAGCATCCGCCTGCTATGCAGAAATCATGGCCTCCTGACACCAGATAATCCGTGAGTTCATTTGCATATTTGAAATCGTGCTTTTCGGGGACGCCTTCTCTCCTGTCTCCCCTGAGAGCCAGAACATTTTCCATGCCGTACTCTTCCATCTGCCGGGCGAAGAGATCGATCTCATTTTTGTCATAATTGAGACATGTCATATGCACCATAGGTTCCACATGGTATTTTTCTTTTATCAGGCGGGCAATGTCAATGGTCCTGTTGTCCGCAACAGATCCCCCTGCCCCGAAGGTGATGCTGATATAGTCAGGTTTCAGATCCGCCAGTATCTCTACTGTGGGCTCGATATCCTTCAGATAGGAATCCCTCTTGGGCGGAAAAATCTCAAAAGAAATGGCGGGTTTATGGTCTTTGTAAAACTCACTTATCTTCATGGTCCCTCCTCATTGAAATCACACCTGGCACTATCCTACGCGCTTTCCACCCGGTTATGCCTGCCTTTTGCTGCTGGTTTTCTCTCTTCCCGGATCTTTCAGTCTTTATCTGTATTATCCTACGGGTTCCCCGCCTTCCTGGGCCTGAGGTATCTGGGCCGCAGGCTGGGCCTGCTGCAGGTCTGCCGTTATATTGGACCCGCTGGCCGCCAGAGCTGCCTGTTCCTGGGCAATGGTATTCTCATATCCCGGGGTGGCAAAGAATGCCGCATTGTGATGGCACGTCTGAGATCCTGCGGTCACAAAGACAGGGTTTCCGTTCTCATCCGTCGCCATGACAGTTGTGGAGGACCCGGCCAGCACAGAGGGATCCTCCTGGGGAAGTTTAAGCAGCACACCCCAGTGTTTAAAAGGACACATCTCTGTTGCGGTGCATCCGTCCACAGCACAGAGATATCCCTGATAATGGACATCACAGCTGGTCTGGGGCACAGTGCCCTCGGCAAAATATTCCGTTCTCAGATCCGCGTCACACAGACCCGCGACAGGACGTTTCCCGGAATAATGACACACATTGGCCGCCACGATCCCGGCAGGGGCCGCAGGGAAATGTGTGGAGGGAAGGCCTGCATGGATCTGTTCCATACATTTTCTCCAGATATTTTTGGCCAGATTCTTCTCATCGCTTGAGGTCAGGTCCACATTGTTGTCATAGCCTGCCCAGCTGGTGGCCGTGTAATAGGTTGTGTAGCCTGCAAACCAGGAGTCGTTGTAGGAAGAGGTGGTACCCGTCTTTCCCGCTATGGCGGTGGTGCCGAAATTACATCTCACACCTGTTCCTGCATTTACAACATCCTGCATGGCGCTGGTCAGGAGCCATGCCGTAGTCTCCTTCAGCACCCTCCTGGTATCCGGCTCCGTATTATCCACCACCACATTCCCGTCGTGGTCCACTATCTTGGTATAAAGCCTGGGTTTGATATATACCCCGTTATTTGCGATACATGCGTATGCTGCGTTCAGTTCCTCATTTGTCACGCCGTCTGTGAGACCACCCAGGGCCAGTGCCTGCTGGATATCGGAATACACTGTGCCATCACTGCTCTTCCTGCTCTCAACCAGAGTTGTGAAACCGAAATTCCTCAGATATTCAAAGCCCAGCTGGGGAGTGATCTGAGTCAGTGTCTTCACCGCAACGATATTCACGGAATCTCTTATACCTTCCCGCAAAGTGGTGAGTCCTCTGAACTTTCCGTCAGCGTTTTTCACGGGCTTGCCGTTGTTATAGGAATAGGGCTGATCGATCTGCACATCCGCAAGAGTCATCCCTGCGCTGTCCAGTGCCGGAGCATAGGTGGATACGATCTTGAATGTGGAGCCGGGCTGTCTCTTTGTATCCGTGGCACGGTTCAGAGTCCTGCTGGCGTTCTTTGCACCGCGTCCTCCAACCATGGCCAGCACTTCACCTGTGGCCTGGTCTTCGATGGTGAAGGATATCTGGGGCTGTGGTGTCATGGATATGTTTTCCGCCACCACCTTGTCACCGCTTCCCAGTATATCTGCTTTGTATGCCTCGATATCCGCATAAGCATCGTCCTGTGAACTGTAGATCAGGTTATAAGAGCTGCCCTTCACCCCCTTGTAGTAATTCCTGAACATCTCGGTGGAGACATTTTCTTCCTCACCGTTTGCCCTCTCAAGGGTGAGCCTGTAATTCAGGTACCACTTTGTGTCTGCGGGGAAATTGCTCTCATCCATGCATACACTGTCACAGATCTTCTGTATGTCTGAATCCTGGGTGGAATATATCTTAAGCCCGCCGCTGTACAGAAGAGTATAAGCCTGGGTCTCGGTGTACCCTATGGCGATGAGGTCGTTCAGCACATCGTCCGTAAGAGCATCCACGAAATAGGAATTGATGGTGTCATCGGTTGTCTTCGTGTCCACTTCCTGAATCCTTGAATACACATCATCATTTATGGCCTCATCGTATTCAGCCTGTGTGATGAAACCCAGATCCAGCATTTTGTTCAGCACTCTCTCCCTGCGCTCCGCATTTTTTTCCGGGTGGGATATGGGATTGTATCTGGAAGGATTCTGGGTGATGCCGGCGATGACTGCGCATTCCGACAGGTTCAGTGTGGAGACGTCCTTATTGAAATATCTCAGGGCCGCCGCCTGGACACCCAGGGTGTTCTGCCCCAGGTTTATGGAATTCATATAATTGATCAGGATATCTTCCTTGCTCATGGTCTTCTCGAGTTCCACCGCAAGGTACTGTTCCTGGATCTTTCTCTTCACCTTCTCGGTGAATGTCTCACCGCTTGCCCACTGTGTGAACACATTGTTCTTGATCAGCTGCTGGGTTATGGTACTGGCGCCCTGATCGAAATTGCCGCTGGTGATGCCGTTCACACCGGCCCTTATTATTCCCTTGATATCTATGCCGTTATGCTGGTAATACCGTTCATCCTCGATGGCCACAAATGCGTTGCAGAGATTCTCAGGCACCTGTGACATGGCAACGGGTATCCGGTTTGAATCCGTGGAGACCAGTTTTGCCGTCTGATTGCCCTGGACATCATACACAAATGTGGAATATCCGGAGGGCGTCACGTCTATATTTCCTATGTCCGGGGCTGATGCCAGTATACCTTTAAATATGCCGACGCCGCAGGCACATCCCATTATTATGGCCGCAGTCAGGAACAGGACCGCAGCTTCAAAAGCGATCAGCGAAGCTTTACGTCCAAACTTGGTCTGCAGCGAGTTTAACTGCCGGCGTCTCTGTATTAAGCCGTTTTTTCCGTAATTTGACAAAAGTCTTTCCTTCTTTCTTTATTGCGACAGGTTTGATACCTCTGAGCTGCATTTTACTCTGTATATACGCCGGATGGAAGTGTTTATGTCTTCCTCGCTTATTTCCCCTGACTGCACTGCTGCAAGAACCGCTTCATATGCTTTTTCGTAATTTTCGGGTATAAACAGCATGTCAGCTCCCGCCTTCAGCGCCATCACCGCGGCCTCACCGCTTTCATATGAAGAGGATACAGCCTTTTCACTCAGATCGCCTGTTATCACTATCCCTTCAAAACCCAGTTCCTCCCTGAGCATTCCCTTTATAATGGAAGAGGAAAGGGATGCGGGGATCTCCTCGCTGTCTATGCCGGTGTAACAGGCATTGGAGATCATTATGGCGGTCACACCGTTTGCTATGGCGGCTTCAAAGGGCAGGATATCGCTTTGCTTTAGTTCCTCTGCAGTCTTTTCTATGACCACATGATCCCCCTTTCCAAGGGAGTCACCCATTCCGGGGAAATATTTTGCGCAGGCGCCGACTCCTCCGGACTGGAGCCCGTTTACTGCGGAAGAGATCATCTCCGTCACATGGGCGGGGTCTGAACCGTAGGATCTTGCGGCGGATTCTTTCCCTGCTTCCTCGGTCACCAGATCCGCCACCGGGGCAAGGTCCATATTGAACCCTATCTCACTGAGATAGGATCCTATTGCTCTGCCTGCGTTCATGGCGTCGGCTGCATTTTCCGAAGACCTTTCATCCGAAGCCTCTGTGAGATCCTGAAGTGCTGAAGACACGGGGCTTTCATTTCCGCCCTCCTCGGTCACACATATAAATAAAGGATATTTGCTCACAGCTTCCGTATCCGCTATCATCTGTGTTATCTGTTCCCGGTCTGTTATGTTCTTTCCCTGATAGACTATGCCTCCGGGATGGAACTTCGACAGGGCTTCCTTTGTTTTGTCACCCACCTTTATGGCCTTCGAGACACCGGTAAGCTGTTCCGGTGTGAGTATAAAGAGCCCGGAAACCTTCTCTTCCAGTGTCATCTGGGACACAGACTGTTCCACAACCTCCGAGAGATAATCGGTTTCAGTCTCTTCTGCGGAAGCGGACTCTGTGGCCACAGGAGCCTCGAGAGTCACGTGGGTCTCGGGCGCTGCGCTCTCACCGGACAAGGCGCTCTCACCTTCAGTGGAAACCGTGGTTTCCGCAGAATTCTTTCCAAAGCTAAAGGATATGGGGTTTTTGTTCAGATATTTGACAATCCCGGACACCCCAAAGGACACCAGTACCGCCACTACAGATATGATCAAAAGCAGCACGATCACTGATATCAGCTGCTCTCTTTTATGTCTGCGCCTTCTCTCAAGTCTTCTCTCCTCCGCATCATCATCGGAGATCCTGTCTTTCCCATCAGGGCTGACAGTCCTGTCCCTGTATTCGGGATCCCGGGTCCTGTCTTTTTTTTCGGGATCCGCGGTCCTGATCCTCTCATCGGAACCGGAGTTCCTGTCTTCTTTGTATTCTCTCATAATATTATATGTTATATGCCTTACAGGCCTCTTCCTTCCGGTGCTTAAACCTGCCGGAGATCAACTGTTCAAAAATATCCACTCATTTCTGTCTGAACAAGGGGTCCAAAAGTCAAAAAAAAACTGTGAAACATTATAACACAACGGTCAATTTTTGCATAACAGGCCCTGTTCTCACGCACAAAACATACCGTATCCCCATGCCTTGAAGTTGTTGCCGGCTCTCGTCATCTCCGGTTCAGGACCTGTATCTCACTCAGCGTACTCAGACCCCCATACCTCACGGACCACATCCCTGCAGCTCTCCAGGGAAAACTCCGGGTTCTGCTTCACTATGCGGTTTTCAGAGGCCATCTCCTCCGTGTAGGAGTTCATATAATACACCGTGGCATCATCTTTGGTGAGATGGCACACTATGGGGATCACCGTATTTGCGCAAATAAAGGCTTCACCGTTTTCATTTTTCTTTATCTCGGCCTCTGCTATCCCGCCCACCATCCTGGGTGTCACCTTAGCCCCTTCTCCGGAGGTTGCATTTATGAAATTACCTATAGAATAGTAGACCAGCATGTTATCATTTCCGTTCCCCACGGTTTCAAAGGGCTCTATCACGTGGGGATGGGTCCCTATCACAAGATCCGCCCCATGTTCCAGGAATATATCAGTCCATCTGCGCTGTTCATCAGAGACCCCGAGGCTGTATTCCTCCCCCCAGTGTGGGCAGACCACGGTTATATCCGCCATTTCTTCAGCCCTGTCCAGGTCAGAAATGACCCTGTCCTCTTTCAGCATATCCACTATGTATTCCCGGCCCTCCGGCGGTCTTATGCCGTTGGTGCCATAGGTGTAGTTCAATATTGCGATCTTTATCCCCTTGCATTCCGTGACAAATATGTCCTCCGTATCTTCCTTGTCATCGTGAATGCCCAGGTATGTGATCTCAGGATGCTTTTCCTCCCAAAAGGATACGCAGTTACGTATTCCGTTAAAGCTGCGGTCCAGGGCGTGATTGGTGCCGTGGAGGATCACATCAAAGCCGGCTTCAGCCTCCGCGTCTCCCACTTCGTACGGGGAGTTGAAGGAGGGATAACCGCTGAGCCCCAGTTCCACCCCGCCCAGTATGGTCTCCTGATTTACGATGGCAATGTCAGCAGCGCTTATGACCCCCCGTACATTTTCAAACATGCGGCTGTAATCGTATGTGCCGTCCTCATTCTTCCCTGCGGCAATGATCCTGTCGTGCATAAGCACATCCCCTGTCATCACTATCCTCACAGTGTCTGCAGGGGCCGGTTCCTCGGCTGCAGCCACTCTGCCTGCAGGGGAATCCGCCTCATCATTTGTCCCCACGGAGGCTGTGGTCTCTTTATCTTCGCCGATTTCCCCGGAGGCTGTGTTCCTATTACCTTCCCCGGAGGCTGTGTTCTTATCACCTTCCCTGTTTTCCCCGGGAGCCGTGGTTTCATTTTCTCTCCCCTTCCCGGAGGCTGCATCTGTGCCTGAATCTACATCCGCTCCTGTGTCAGTGCCCGCATCTGCATCTGCGCTCGCATCCGTATCTGTTCCTGCGCCCGCATCCGGGATCTCTTCTTTGCCGGGGATCTCCGCCGCCGTGTTTTCCTTATTTCCCCCGGCTTCTCTTCCGCTTTTCACATCACCTGTGACACTGCAGGCAGAGAGCATGAGTGATGCTATCAGAACCGCCGGGATCCACGCCTTTTTATAACTATCTTTTTTGATCAAAACCTTATCTCCAAATAT
>JAILIO010000252.1 GCA_024695225.1 Lachnospiraceae bacterium | reverse complement strand
GGGGGTTATTTATGGGGATTTGTCATCTTGCCGTGGATATCGGCGCGTCTAGTGGCAGACACATCATCGGTGAACTGGTTGATGGAAAGATCGTCCTTACGGAGGTCTACAGATTTGAGAACGGGATGGTGGAAAAGGATGGTCATCTGACCTGGGATATCAAAGCCCTTTCCGAAAATGTGATAGAGGGGATAAAGGCTGCCCGCAACAAGGGTTTCACTCCCGTCACCATGGGTATCGATACCTGGGGAGTCGATTATGTCCTTCTGGACAATGAAGGTGAGATCATCGGAGATACCGTGGCCTACAGAGACAGGCGCACAGAGGGCGTCAGGGATGAACTGGAAGCTTCCGGACAGGTGCCTTTTGACTGGCATTACGGACGCACCGGGATCCAGTACGAAATGTTCAACACATGCTATCAGCTCTATGCTCTCAAGAAGGAGCATCCGGATGAACTTGAAAAAGCGGACAGGCTGTTGATGGTTCCTGATTATCTGAATTATGTTCTCACAGGAGTAAAGGCAAATGAATACACGGAGGCCTCCACTTCCGGACTTGTGAACGCCTCTTCAAAGAACTGGGACGATGAGGTGATCGAAGCCTTCGGACTGCCCAGGAAGATATTCGGTGAACTCTCAGTTCCCGGTACCGTCATCGGCGGTTTCAGAAAAGAGATACAGGAGAGGGTGGGCTTTGACCTTAAGGTGGTGCTGCCGGCGACTCATGACACAGGAAGCGCATATCTGGCGGTGCCCGCAAAAGACGACAACGCTGTATTCCTGTCCTCCGGAACATGGAGTCTTATGGGAGTCGAGAACAAGGAACCCGTCACCACGGACGACAGCTTTACAAATGAGGGCGGCTATGATTACCGCTACAGGTATCTCAAAAATATCATGGGTCTCTGGATGATCCAGTCCGTGAGAAAAGAGATAGGAAAAGAACAGGGTGAGAGGCCTTCATTTCCCAAACTCATTCAGGAGGCGAAGGATGCAGGTGACTTCAAGAGCACAGTGAATGCAAACGATCCTTCATTTATGGCGCCCGAGTCCATGAGGGAAGCGGTCAAAGAGAAATGCAGGGAGACCGGGCAGCAGGTGCCGGAGACCACGGGAGAGATCATGTGCTGCATCTACAATTCTCTTTCCGCTATATATGCAGATACGGTGAAGCAGCTTTCAAAACTCACCGGGAAGACCTTCAACGCAGTGAATATAGTGGGCGGCGGCTCCCAGGACCATTATCTGGACCAGCTGACCGCAGACAAGACGGGGCTCACGGTGTATGCAGGTCCCACGGAAGGCACGGCCCTGGGCAATCTCATGGTCCAGATGATCGAAGAAGGCGAGTTCAAAGACCTTCACGAAGCCAGGGCATGCATCGCAGAGAGCTTTGATATCGCAGAGTTCAAACCCGGGGTTTAAACACCTGACGGGGATGTTTCGGAAAGTCCAACCCCGGGGTTTAAACACCTGACAGGGATGTTTCGGACAATACATACCGTTCAATCAAAAAGTCATAATAAAGGGAGGTTACTATGAGCTACCAGGAAGCAAAAGAAAGATACGCGGAATACGGCATTGACGCACAGAAAGCTATCGACACATTGAAGGGTGCACCGCTTTCGCTGCATTGCTGGCAGGGTGATGATGTCAGAGGCTTTGACACGGATCCCAACAAGCCTCTTACAGGCGGCATCCAGACCACGGGAAATTATCCCGGAAGGGCCAGGAATCCCGAGGAACTGATGGCAGACATAGACAAGGTCATGTCTCTGGTACCCGGAAAGGTGAAACTGAATCTCCACGCTTCATATGCTATTTTTGAGGACGGAAGCTGGGCAGACAGGGACAAACTGGAGCCCAAACATTTTCAGAAGTGGGTCGATTATTGCCGTGAAAAGCACATCGGATGCGATTTCAACCCCACATATTTCTCACATGAAAAGTGCGATCCCCTCACACTTTCTTCTGCAAATAAGGACACCCGCGATTTCTGGATCGAACATGGAAAGGCCAGCATCAGGATATCCAATTACATTGCGGAACAGCTGAACGACCTGTGCGTAATGAACATCTGGACCGGCGACGGCTTCAAGGACATCCCCGGAGACCGCAAGGGACCCCGCGAGAGATACAGGGATTCCATCGACGCCATCCTTGCAGAACCTTACGATTTCAACAAGGTCAAGCCCTGTGTTGAGTCCAAGGTCTTCGGCATCGGGGTTGAGAGCTACACCGCAGGCAGCGCGGAATTTGCCCTGCTCTATGCGGCTTCCAGGATGGACAAGTGCATACCTCTCATGGACAACGGACATTATCACCCCACAGAGATGGTGTCAGACAAGATATCATCCCTTCTCACATTCTTCCCTGAGATTGCCCTTCACATCACAAGGCCTGTGAGATGGGATTCCGACCATGTGGTCATATTTGACGACGAGACCAGGGAGATCGCCCGTGAGATAGTGCGCTGCGGCGGCCTTGAAGGAAAGGTTCACATGGCTCTCGATTACTTCGACGCATCCATCAACAGGGTGGCAGCCTGGGCTTCCGGCTTCAGGAACACTCAGAAGGCCCTGCTCTTCGCTCTTCTGCAGCCCATGGATGAACTTAAGTCACTGCAGGATGGCAGCAATTTCACAAAGCTTCTGAACATCCAGGAAGAAATGAAGACCCTTCCTTTCGGGGATGTGTGGAACGAGTACTGCAGGCACTGTAATGTTCCCGAGGATGGAAAGTGGTTCGGAGAGGTAGAGAAATACGAAGCTGAAGTCTTGAGTAAGAGGTGAAGATATGGCAGAGAACAATGGTGATACTATCCTGGAACTTAAGGATATTACAAAGATCTTCCCCGGCGTGAAGGCTCTCGACGGCGTTCACTTCAATCTCAGAAAGGGTGAGATACACGCTCTTATGGGGGAGAATGGTGCCGGGAAGTCCACATTTATAAAAGTTATCACAGGCGTTCATGCGGCGGAGGAAGGGAAGATGTTCCTGGAGGGGAAGGAAGTCCGCTTCAGGGGACCTAAAGACGCGCAGGAAGCAGGTATCGCAGCGGTTTACCAGCATCCCACTTCCTACCCCACCCTGTCTGTGACTGAGAATATATTCATGGGGCACGAAAAGCTGAGCGGCCGTATGATCCAGTGGAAACAGATGAATGCGGATGCCCAGGAGCTGCTGGACCGTCTGGATGCGGACTTTAAGCCCACAGATGAGGTTGGAGCCCTTTCCGTTGCGCAGCAGCAGATGGTGGAGATCGCGAAAGCCCTTTCCATGGATGCAAAGATAATAATCCTGGACGAGCCCACCGCTTCCCTGACTGCAAACGAGTCGGAAAAACTCTACGGCATAGTTGAGAAACTCAGAGATGAGGGCAAGTCCATCATCTTCATATCCCACAGGTTTGAGGATATGTACAGACTGGCTTCCCGGGTCACGGTCTTCAGGGATTCCCGTTATATAGGCACATATGATGTCAACGGCATCTCCAATGAAGACCTGATAAAAGCCATGGTGGGACGTGAGATCAAAGATATGTACCCCAAGGAGAAGGTGGAGATCGGAGATGTGGTCCTGAAGGCGGAGAATCTGTCACGCACCGGTTTCTTCAAGAACGTCTCCCTGGAGGTGAGAGCGGGAGAGATCGTCGGACTCACCGGACTTGTGGGAGCAGGCAGGACGGAGGTAATGGAGACTGTCTGCGGCATCACCCAGGCGGACACAGGCAGGATCCTTTTGAACGGCAAGGAGTTCAATCCCGTGAACCCCAAGACTGCAATGGATGCCGGCATAGTGCTGCTGCCTGAGGACAGACAGAAGGAAGGTCTCATACTCACCTGGGGGCTTGGGAGAAATGTGACACTTCCCATCCAGGAAGATGTGGCCAAAAATGGCATGAACAACGAGGCAAAAGAACGTGAGATATCCAAGAAATACCTGGAGGATGTGGATACAAAGGCTGTGACCATATTCCAGCCCGCCAATTCGCTTTCCGGCGGCAATCAGCAGAAGGTGGTGGTGGCAAAGGCTCTGGCGGAAGACGGTGTCAAGGGTATGAAGGTCATCATCATGGACGAGCCCACAAAGGGTATAGACGTGGGAGCCAAAGCCGAGATCTACAGCATAATGGTGGACCTTGCCAAGAAAGGCTTCGCCATCGTCATGATCTCCTCCGAGATGCCTGAGATCATCGGAATGTGCGACAGGATCTATGTCATGTGTTCCGGCAGGATGACGGGATGTCTTGAGAGGAACGAAGCCACCCAGGAGAGGATACTGGAACTGGCCATGGCTGAATCAAAGGAGGTGAGCGCCTGATGGAAAAGAAATCATTGTTTAAAAAGCTCACAGGTTCGAGAGAAGCCAGCCTTGTGATCGTGCTCGTGGTGCTTCTCATAGTCATTTCGGTCATGAACCCTGCGTTCCTGTCATTTACCAATATCAGGCAGATATTCCTGAACAATGCCCTGACATTGATGATGGCTCTTGGGATGCTCTGCGTTATGCTGACCGCCGGGATAGATATCTCCATCACTTCCATCCTGGCTTTTTCGGGAATGACCATAGGACTGCTGCAAAAATATGATGTACTTCACAACACATTTCTGCTGTTTGTCATAGGAGCGGCCATCGGGCTGTTCTGCGGATTCCTGAACGGCACCATAATCTCCAGAGGCCATGTGGCCCCCATCATCTGTACCATGGGCTTCATGTACATCTGGAGGGGCATGGCCTACGTCATATCAAACAACGCATGGGCCTCCGGACAGGATGTGGCGGGCTTTTCCGATTTCGGAAAGGACGGCGCGCCGGGACCTTACATTATACTGATAATAACTTATGTGATCTTTTTCATAGTCATGAAATGGACCAGGTTCGGACGCCGGATCTACGCGGTGGGAAGCAATGCCGAAGCCGCTGAGATATCCGGTATAAACGTGGCAGCCACCGTTACATCGGTCTATATGATCATGGGTCTGCTGGCAGGACTTTCCGGAGTCCTCTCCGTTTCGATCTACGCTTCAGCCCAGCCCAACATGCAGTACGGCAAGGAAATGGATGTCATAGCGGCCTGCGTTATCGGAGGCGTCAGCATGAGCGGAGGCAGAGGCTCCGTGGTGGGTACATTCCTGGGAGCTTTGATAATAGCCATCATAGCCAAGGCACTCCCTCTGGTAGGCATAGATTCCATTGCACAGAACCTGGTCAAAGGTATCATCATCCTGGCGGTGGTCATACTGAATGTCCTGACACAGCGCGCAATGGACAGACAGAATCTGATGAGGAGGGAGATCTGATATGGCAGGAAAATCGGGAAGAGAAATATCCGCCTCAAAGGCAGTCAGCCTTAAAGACAGGCTGCTGACCTGGGAAGGCGCGCTGGTGCTGGTACTCATCGGCGTCCAGATCTTCGGACTGGTGATATCTGACAACTACAATGCGGTAAATGTGCTCAGGGAAATGCCCAAGTACCTGGCCGAGATATTCATGCTCTTCGGCATGGGCTACATATTGATACTGGGAGATATAGACATATCCGTGGGATCCATTGTGTGTCTTTCGGCTACCATGGCGTGTTTTGCGGGAAATGGAGGGGCACCCTTCGCTGTGGTGATCTTCGTACCCATGATAGTGGGACTTCTGTGCGGCATGCTGAACGGACTTATAGCCACCAAATTCACTGAACTTCCCACTATGATAGTGACCCTGGGAACACAGATCATTTTCCGCGGCATCGCTGAGGTGTCTTTGGGTTCCGGAGGTTCCGTTTCCATGAAGGATCAGAGCGGACTCATCGCCATGAGCAAGAAGATCGGACCTTTTCCGCTTTCATTTTTCTTTGTGATCATAGCTGCGGTGATATTCATCACCATAGCAAACAGGAGCACTTTCGGAAGGAAACTGTATGCCATAGGTTCCAACAGGACTGCCGCCTACTATGCGGGCATCGCTGTTCAGAAATGCAGGTTCATCTGCTATGCCCTTCTGGGATTCCTGGCAGGAGTCTGCGGGCTGTTCCTTCTGGCTTCACTGTACGGCGCAAACACCACAACAGGCAACGGATTTGAGATGGAAGTCATCGCCATGTGCGTCTTTGGCGGCATAGCCACCACGGGAGGCAAGGGAAACCTGATCGGCGGATTTATCGCGGCTTTTGTCATAGTCTGCCTGAGGATCGCCCTGGGACAGAGGAATATCAACACCCAGGTCATCCTGGTGGTTATAGGAGCTATGCTCATAGTATCCGTGCTGATACCTGCTATTTCTGCGGCCATCACGAAAAACAAGAAGAGGAAAGCAGTATAAAATTGTTAAAATTGTGTGTTTTGTGTAGACCGTTTTGAAAAAAAAGTGTATAATGCAGCACGTCTGAAAGATAGAAGCGCGAAAGAAGCGGACATGGCAGTCCGGACGCGCCGGGTAACAGGGCTGATCCACCCGCAAGGGTGTTCAGTAATACAGCAACAAGTTGTAGTAGTAAAGGAGGAATTATGAAAAAGAAGACAGTCAGCGCAATGCTGGCAGCAGTTCTCACAGGCGCCCTTCTGGCCGGCTGTGGTTCTGCCGCAACAACCACAGCACCTGCAGAAAGCGCAGCTCCCGCAGTTGAGAGCGCAGCACCTGCAGAGTCAGCAGCACCTGCAGAAAGCGCAGCTCCCGCAGAGTCAGCAGCACCTGCAAAATCAGCAGCACCCGCAGAGGGTGGTTCAGGCGCAGCCGGACACACCTATGCGATCGTAACAAAGTCAGCAGGAAACCCTTACAACGAGAGAGAGGCTTCCGGTTTCCAGGAGACCATCGAAGCTGAGGGCGGCACCTGCATCGTACAGCATCCCGAAGCAGCAACAGCTGATGCTCAGATCGCAGTTATCCAGTCTCTGATCTCTCAGGGCGTGGATTCCATCGCTATCGCAGCAAATGACGCAAATGCTCTTACAGCTGCTCTTACAGAAGCAAAGGATGCTGGCATCAAGGTAATTACCCTTGATTCCGATGTCACTCCCGAAGCACGTCTTACATTCTGCAACCAGGCCGGTGTTACCGAGGTTGGCCAGGCTCTTCTCGACGCTGTTTATGATCTGACAGGCGGCGAGGGCCAGTATGCTATCCTTTCCGCAACATCACAGGCTACAAACCAGAATGCATGGATCGCAGCTATGGAAGAGATCACCAAGAGTGATGAGAAGTATTCCAAGCTTGAGTGCGTAGAAGTTGCTTACGGCGATGACGAGCCTCAGAAGTCAACAGACCAGACACAGGCTCTGCTTCAGAACTATCCTGACCTTAAGGTTATCTGCTCTCCCACCACAGTTGGTATCGCAGCTGCCGCAAAGGTTCTTCAGGATCAGGGTTCATCTGTGAAGCTTACAGGCCTTGGCCTTCCTTCAGAGATGGCTGAGTACATCGGCGATGACGATGCACATTCATGCCCTTACATGTTCCTTTGGAATCCCATCGACCTTGGTAAGCTTGCTGCTTACACCTCCATCGCTCTTGTAGATGGAACCATCACAGGTGCAGAAGGCGAGACCTTCGAAGCCGGAGACCTTGAGTCTTCTCCTTACACCATCAAGGCTCTTGCAGACGGAACAGGAAGCGAGATCATCCTTGGACCTCCTTTCAAATTCGATCCTTCAAACATCGAAGAATGGTCAAAGGTTTATTGATCAGAACCTGAAATTTAAGAAATGATCTGCGGATCGCCCGGGGGGTTCCTCGGGCGGTCTTTTTGTATGACGGGCATGCCGTCAGTCTGTGGTGAAAGTCCACAAGGGGCGTAGTTGCCGACGAACCCCATAGCAACTCCCAAGGTATACATCGTGAGATGTAGGCGAGAAGAAGGGATAGCGAAATCGTAGCCTGA
>JAILIO010000237.1 GCA_024695225.1 Lachnospiraceae bacterium | reverse complement strand
ACCATCACTCTCCCCTGCTGTATAAGCTTATCGGCGTCTCTTCTGGAACAGATCCCCGCCAAAGCCATATACTTGTTAAGCCTCATATCTGAGCCTCATATCTTCCCGGTGCCCCATTCAGTCTTCTGCCTGTTCGACCTTCCGCCTGTTAGTCCTTCCGTCTGTTTAACCTTCTGTCTGTTCGACCTTCTGCCTGTTCGACCTTCTTTCTGTTCAACCTTACGTCTGTTAGACCTTATGTCTGTTTGACCTTCTGTCTGTTCGACTTTACGTCTGTTAGACCTTACGTCTGTTTAACCTTCTGTCTGTTCGACTTTATGTCTGTTAGACCTTATGTCTGTTTGACCTTCTGTCTGTTAGACTTTATGTCTGTTCAATCTTCCTTCTATTCGACCTTCCTGTATACTGCTGCAGCCTTAAGGAATTCAGTCCACATTGAATATTGTGAGGCATGCAGATGAACACCGTCGGTGGTGATACCGTTTCTGAGATTTCCGTTCTCATCGCAGTAAAGGGGATTCACATCCAGGTAATACACCCTTTCATCCGCTGCAGCCAGTTCTGCGAGGACATTGTTGATACCTACCATGGCCGGATTCCCCATATCCGGATGAGCATTGCTCCAAGCTTCCGATGTGTGGAGATTTGACAGGAGGAATATGACTGCATCGGGCTGGGTCTGCATTATGCAGGCAAGCATTGTGGACACCCTGGGTCTGAAATCCTCTGCGGTGCCAAAACCTCCGTCGTTCAGCCCAACCATCAGATAAACCTTTCCGTATGTATTGTCCATAAGCACCTGGTTCAGATCCACCCTCTCCCTGGTGTTCTGATGTACTGTCTTCTTTCCCTTGAGCCACTGGTATGCACAGTATCCGTTGCTGCAGTAATAATCCGCAACGATCCCGGAATAGTCGTAAAGCCCCACTGTCCTGGAATCTCCTATGAATATGGCATCGTCAAAATAGTGCTCGTCCGCATAGGAGGACACATAGGTTATGACCGGCTCATGCAGGCTTTCTTCACTTTCTTCTTCAACCCTGTCTCCGCTGCCATCAGCTTCTTCCGCTCCTTCAAGAGCACTGCCACCGGCATCCTTGCTCTCACCTGCCTCTTCCGGGTTTCCATCATCTTCCACGGCATTACCGGGAATGGCCCTGTCATTACCTGCTGCCGTATCTTCTCCCCCGGCGGTTCCGCCCCCGGACAGCAGCTCATCCGCGCCGATCCCCACGCGTCTCCCCGCCACATTTTGCGACACATACTCGCTCAAAGGACCGGATACCATGTAAACAGGGGTGGTCGCCACAAGCAGTATCAGATACATTATCGAAAACAGTTTATTCTCTTTTTTCTTTGAAACAGCCTTTGCCTTCATACATTATCCTCATTCGGATCTTTTCTCTGTCAGAACCATTATTTATCTGTCAAAGCCATTATCTATCCGTCAAAACCTGTATATATCTGTCAGACCCCTTATTTATCTGTCAAAACCTGTATATATCTGTCAGAACCCGTATATCACAGGCTATCACAGTTCAGATTAAACCCTCATACTTAAAGCGATGTCAAACTGCAGACAGATTAAAAAACGCATGTTTCATCAAAATTGCATATATAGGAAATCAGATGTATTTCCCGCTTTCAGTCTCACAAATGTAAACCAGAACAATATTATCAGCAGCACCGCGAAGGCCGGAGAATCAGAATACTTATCCCAGACCTTTCTCGGGAAGGGAGTCATAAAAATAACTCCCGGTATCAAAACAGGAAGATAATCACCGATAAAGCGGAAAAACTGCTGCCAGGTAGAAAGAACCTGCCCTGCAGGGTTCAGTCCAAACAGGCTCATCAGATATGAGATCATGGTGGCAGTGTCCTCATTTTTAAATATGCACCATGTGACGGCTATGATCAAAAGCACCGGTATGTGCATAAAGATCCTGACCCTGTCATTTGACACCATCTTTTTATAGAATGGCATCTTTTCCACCGCCACCAGAAGTCCTAAAATAACACCCCATATGAGATAATTGGGACTTCCCCCGTGCCATACTCCGGTGAGGATCCACACTATCATAATGTTTACAACAGACCTTGCAGGTCCCAGCCTGCTGCCACCCAGGGGGATATAAACATAATCCCTGAACCACCTGCCAAGGGTTATATGCCATCTGCGGTAGAATTCGGAGATCGAACCGGATGAATAGGGCTCATTAAAATTCTCGGGCACACTTATCCCCGTCATGATACCCAAACCTATAGCCATGAGTGAATAACCCAGAAAATCATAGTATATCCATGCGGATGCCGCAAAAGCCCCAAGCCAGGACATGGGAACGGACAAAGTCTCCGCACCGGGTGAAATGATCTGGGACCAGAGTATATCCAGGTTTTCCGCCAGGAGCACTTTGAATGCAAGCCCCGCAGTGAAGAGCCTGAAACCTCTGTCTATACCGGAAAGCCTGACCTTTGGTATCTTTATGGATTTCTCTATATCGTTATATCTGGTGACAGGACCTGCAGAAAGAGTTATGAACATGGAAACATAGCACATATACTCTACAAATCCCGGGCATTTTTTCAGATCTTTCCTGTATCTGTCGATATGTATGGATATAAATCTGAATACCATGAAACTGAGCCCGGAAAACACAAGGATATGTGATATCCTGGACAGCACAAGAAACAGCAGATTCATAAGGATACAGGCTGCAAGAAGTATCTTGGAGCCTTTTTTTCCCCTGCCCCTTTGAAACATCAGCAGGACATAATTGACCACCAGGACAGACAGCATCTGAAAGATCCCGCCTATGCCGCCTATGGCGACGAAGATCAGGCTGGATACTGCGATCACATATTTTCTATGGGCAGTGCCGGTGACCATGTAAATAAACATGAACACCGGCAGAAATATGCATATGAAATTAATATCTGAAAAAGACATCAGATGACAAATATAAAATCAAGGCTCATTATATTCTTAGATCACCTTTAAAATTTATAGTTGGACATTGAAAAGATTTCTGAGCTGGTTCACAATATCATCGCTGCCGGCTTTGATGGTTGCGGCTTCATTTATCCCGGACAATGTCTCAAGGTCTCCGTTATCGCTGTAATTATAAGCTATACAATACACCGGAATCCCCAATCCTGCAACAATCCCTGTGACCCTGTCCAGCTCAAATCCCTGATTCTGCTCACCGTCTGTGAGCACAAAGAGCATGGGTTTCGCGCCGGGCACCTCTTCCAGAGTCTTTTCCAGCATATCAACCCCCACAAGCACTGCATCGTAAGTGGCAGTACCTCCGTTGGCAGTGAGATTCTTCACCTCCCCGGAGAAATATGCTCTCTGCCTGTCATCAAACTCGGCGACAGGCAGATTTATCGTCACATCGTTTGAATAGCTCACAAGGCCCACATAATGCTCCGATCCGATATAGGCCGAGGAGCTGATCAGTGATTCCTTAAGTGAATTGAGGGGTTCTCCGTCCATGGAACCGGATGTGTCGGCGATGAACACCGCTGCCACCGGCTTTCCGCCGTTCTTGTTCTGTTTCCATATCTTTTGGGCGGAGATATAATCGGTACCTGTAAGTCCCGGATCCTGTGACACATAATCGTCATGCCTGTTAAAGCCTTTTTCTGTTGCTGATTTCTGGCTTTCCGCGCTCTTGCAGTAGTCCACAAACATGGCTGCCGCCTTCTTTTCATCTTCGCTGTCCCAGTCAAATACATACACGGGATGATCATGCCTTATTCCCGCAGGTATGTACTCGTAGCCTTTAAGCTCAGGGGTGTTTACGTATGCCTGCTCTTCCATGACCATGGCGTTCACCAGGCCCTTCTTGGCAGAATTCCTGAGGACTGCCGTGTTATAGGCCACGGGAGGTGAACTCTTCTGATATTCCAAAAGCGCACTGCTGGCCTTGTCGGAAAGAGGGTCATTCTGGTCAAATGCCTTAAGCATTGCACAGAGTATATTGAGTCCGGTACTGGATGTGTAAGGATTTGTGTAGGCAAACATCATATCCCCTGCATTTGCCGCCTCCAGAACATTTGCAACGGTGGCCTCTCCGTATTTTGTCTTGAACTCCTCGTAAACATCTCGCTTTATCAGCAACCCGGCCGTATTTCCGGCTATCCTGTCCTCTATTTTCTCTATCCCAACGCCGGAAGCTTCCAGCATCTTCCCCCAGGCATAATTGCTGGGGACGAATACCTGTGGCTGGTAAGCACCTGCGTTGATATATGTCACCACCTCACCGGATGTGATCTTCCTGACAGAGACGCTGACGGTCTTGCCGTCGATATCATATCCCTCGCGGTTAAAACGCTTTGCCACCACATTGAGCCAGTCATCAGGCGCTTCTGCGCTCATCTCCGTTGCCGCTGCGATCTCTATATCGATCCTGCCGGTTCCCTTCTCCATGATCGGAAAGGTGTCTATGTCCGCAAGGGCAGCGACTCCCGACATATCATCCGAATAAATGTCAAGCACAGGATCTGTGACCTGATCCACCGAAACCTTCTTAAGAAGTGTGGACAATTCTGCCTTTGCTTCATCCTCCGTAAGCCTGGGGGCTCCTTCCGTATACACATCGGAAGCGCCGCACCCCGTGATACCGGCCGCAGAGACGGCAAGTGCCATAAACGCCGCAAGGATCTTTTTCTTCATTCCTCTCCCTCCCTTATAGACTCCAGTATTGTGTTCCTGTAACTCTCCAGCATCCTCATATCCGCCTTTCCGCTCTGATTGTTCAGAAAATCTGCCATGGCGTATATGAAATCCCTGGTCTGCGCCAGAAGTTTCTGATTCTCATCCTTACAGGTCATGAGCCTGACCCTGACCTGATCTGAGGAATCGTTGTCTGCCACCTCCATAAAGTTCAGCACATTTCTCACATTCCTGCACAGATACTGTTCCACCTGGTTCAGCAGATCCTCAGTATTTGTCAGGGCGTCTGCGCCATTGTTCATAAGAAGGTTTTTCAGCCTGTCCTGATAACTGTCCATCTGCTCCATCTGTTCAACGCACTCGTATATGAGTTCATAGGCAAATGACCACCTGCCCCTGCTCTCTTCCATAAGGAGTTCTTTCACAGTCCTGGCGTCCAGATCGCCCTTGACAGAAAGCTTTGCCTTCCTTCTCTTCTCCGCTTCGTCCTGTTCTTCCTTTTGGGCGGCGCTCATGGCCTGCTCTTTCATCATCCGTTTTCTGCTCTGATAATAAAGCGTAAGC
>JAILIO010000211.1 GCA_024695225.1 Lachnospiraceae bacterium | reverse complement strand
TATATCCGCCCTCTTCTTTTTAACATTCTTCACATGAGTACCGTAGGAGCCTATCTCATCATCGTCCAAAACGGTCTGGGGAATGGATATGGTGAAGGTGCTGCCCACACCCTTTACGCTTTCGGCTTTTATTTCCCCCTTCATCATGGTTATCAGCCTCTTGCTCATGCTCAGGGAGACAGAGAAGGTGTTCAGATCCTTGTTTCGCTTGGAATTCACAACGGAAAAGGTATCAAATATGTTTGGAAGTTCATCTTCGTCGATGCCCACTCCGGTGTCGCTGCACTTTATCACCAGGTTTATCCTGCCCGCTGATATCACATTGAAATCCATGGAAATGGCCACATGTCCCGATTCAGTATACTTTATGGCGTTGTCCAGGATGTTGCACACACACTGGGATATCCTGGCGTCGTCACCCATAAGGAGCACGGGCAGTTCGGGGTTCACAGTCACTTTTAGGGGCAGTTTTTTGCCTCTTGCAAGAGGCGCCTCCAGGGACACAGCATCGTACAGCATCACTGCGGGGTCGTATTCCTCTCTGTTGATCCTGAGCTTTCCGGCCTCCAGTTTGGAGATATCCAGGATATCATTTATCAAAAGCATGAGTGAGCGGCTTGCGGAATCTATATTGTTTGAATAATCCCTTATGGTGTTTGGGATCTCCATCTCCTGAAGTTTTTCATTTGTGTTTATTATGGAATTTATGGGGGTCCTGATCTCATGGCTTATATTTGCGATAAATATATTTTTTACATGGCTTGCGCGAAGTGCCTCGTCTCTGAGACTGGACAGCTGTCTGTTGTACTCATTTGTCTCAGTCACATCCAAAACCCTGTATATGTATCCGCGGACTTCAGACTTTCTTCCGCCTCTCATCTCATTTTTTTCGAAGCGGTAATACCTGCCGCCCTTGGGAAGATTTCTGTTTTCACTGTTCTCAACTGCGCTCACAACATATTTTTTCACCTCATCCGCATCGCTCCATTTCCTGACTTCCGGAAACATATGCTCAAGCTGAGGATTGTGAAACTGGGGATTGCCGTTCTTGCTGACCACGAGGATCCCCTCGTCCATGGTGCGGATGTAAACTTCCTTGGCGTTTTTCAGGGTGTCATACATCTTGAACCTGACGGTCACAAAAAACATGGTGAACTCACCCAGCAGCACCATGGGTATACCCAGTTCATAGTTTTTAACAAAACCGAATCTTGTGAGGACAAATCCAACCAGTGGGATCAGCGCAGAAAGCACGCAGAGGTTCAGCTCCCAGCTCCACTGATCCGTGTTCAGTATCTTGGCGCGGACCACCAGCCAGAAAAAGTATCCGATGGCAAAGAATGTGTTTAAGACCCAGAGATAATAAAGGGGTCCGGGGGTTGTCTTTATAAAAGACACGCCGTCATTGATGATAAGTTTCACATCACGGTAATAAAGATGGTGATAACCGGATGAATAAACAGCCACGATGATCAGGATAGAGATCAGTCCCACCACAAATGTGACTATCTTGTCTGCGGGATGCTTGGAATACAGTTTCATAAAACAGACTGCAGTCAGCGGCACCAGACAGTTCATGACATATTCCAGGCGCAGAGCCATATGCATGTCGGACAGATCCAGAGCTGTGAGTTCTATAAAGTAGCCGAGCATACCGAAAAACACGAAAGTGCTCATGGCGGAAACATAGTGCTGCTGATCCGACGTGCGGATGAAGAAGACCAGCACCACCATGGAAATAAATGCGACGATGGTTATGACAAGTTGGATCTCTTGGACCGGTATCATTTCGAATTGACGAAATTCACCAGCCCGCCTGCATCTATAAGATCCTGCATAAATTCAGGGAAAGACTGGCCTTTGAAAGTTTTTCCCGTGGTAAAATCTGTGATGATGCCTGTCCCGAACTCGATCCCCACTTCGTCCCCGTCCTGTATCTGCTCTGCAGCCTCGGGGCATTCAAGTATGGGAAGACCGATATTTATGGCATTTCTGTAAAAGATCCTCGCGAAGGATGAAGCCACCACCGCGGATACGCCGGAGGCTTTTATGGCTATGGGGGCATGCTCCCTGGATGAGCCGCATCCGAAATTCTTGCCTCCCACCATGATATCTCCCTTGTGGACCTTGCCGGGGAAGGTATCATCTATATCCTCCATGCAGTGGGCCGCAAGGGCTTTTGGGTCTGAATCCGCCAGGTATCTGGCGGGGATGATCACATCCGTATCTATGTTGTCACCATATTTGAAAACATGTCCATGGGCATTTTCCATATTATCCCCCTTTGTCCATCCGGAATCTGTCCGGTATATGTATGTAAATGATGATCTGTATCCCCTCTGTCAGGGACACCTGTCAGTTGATCCCGGCCTCTGTTATATACCCGGCGACAGCGCTTGCCGCTGCTGTGGCAGGGCTTGCAAGATATATCTCGGAAGTCTTGTCTCCCATTCGGCCGATAAAATTGCGGTTGGTGGTGGATACACATCTCTCCCCCGCAGACATGACTCCCATGTAACCTCCGAGACATGGTCCGCAGGTGGGTGTGGACACCACGCCACCGGCTTCTATTATGGTTTCGATAAGCCCTTCTCTAAGAGACTGAAGATAAATGCTCTGGGTGGCGGGGATCACTATAAGCCTGATACCTTTAGCCACATGTCTGCCCTTCAGGATCTCCGCTGCTTTTCTTATGTCCGATATGCGGCCGTTGGTGCATGAACCTATCACAACCTGATCGATCCTGATCTTTTCATCGATCTCGTCCACAGTCTTCGTGTTTGAAGGAAGATGAGGAAACGCAACAGTGGGTCTCAGAGCAGAAAGATCGATATTTATCACCTCATCATAGACTGCGTCAGGATCCGGAAGGTATACTTTGTATTCCTTCCCCGGAGCGTGTTCCTGAAGATATTCCTGGGTCTGTTCGTCCACCGGGAAGATACCGTTCTTTGCTCCGCATTCTATGGCCATATTTGCGATGGTAAAACGATCATCCATGGAGAGAGCTGAAACCCCCGGTCCCGTAAACTCAACGGATCTGTAGAGCGCTCCGTCCACACCGATCATACCTATGAGGTGGAGTATCAGATCCTTGCCGGAAACGCTGCCGGTCATACTGCCGGTGAGAACCACCTTTATGGCTCCGGGGACCTTGAACCAGGCTTTACCCGTGGACATGCCCGCAGCCATGTCTGTGGAACCGACTCCTGTGGAGAAAGCCCCCAGTGCGCCGTAAGTACATGTATGTGAGTCAGCCCCTATTATGACCTGCCCCGGCAGGGTAAGGCCTTTTTCAGGCAGAAGCGCATGTTCTATGCCCATCTCCCCCACTTCAAAATAATTGGTTATGTCGTGCTTTTTGGCAAATTCACGCACTATGCTGCAATTTTCAGCGGATTTTATATCCTTGTTGGGGACGAAATGGTCGGGCACAAGGGCGATCTTTTCCTTGTCGAACACACCGTCACTGCTGAAACCCTTCATAACATTGATAGCAACGGGACTGGTGATGTCATTTCCAAGCACCAGATCCAGGTCAGCCTCTATGAGCTGTCCGGCAGATACCGACGACAGTCCGGTGTGTGCTGCCAGAATTTTTTGAGTCATTGTCATTCCCATATTTTTACCTCAGATCTCTTCTTTGAGCTCTATGGAGTGGCTTTCCTGAAGTTCGCAGCATAAAGCTTTGAACTGTTCTATCGTCACATCCCTGAGCTGTTTGTTGGAACCGCGGACATTGAGGGAAACAGTGCCGTTTTCCGCTTCCTGATTTCCCACAACAGCCACATAAGGAATCCTCATGGTCTTGAATTCCTTTATCTTCTCTTTCATGTTGATATCCCGCATGTCGGAGACCACTCTGACTCCCTGCTTGTCCAGGATATCCACAAGTTTTTGGGCATATTCGTTGTTCTCGGGCCTTATGGGCACCACCGCCACCTGCTCGGGAGCCACCCAGTAAGGGAATGAGGCCTTGAAGTTCTCTGTTATTATGCCGATAAAGCGCTCAAAGGACCCGAGGATCGCCCGGTGTATCATAACGGGACGCCTTGCTTTGCCGTCGCTGTCAATGTATTTCATGTCGAAATTCAGAGGAAGCTGGAAATCGAGCTGTATGGTCCCCATCTGCCATTCCCTGCCCAGGGAATCGGTCATCTTAAGGTCGATCTTGGGGCCGTAAAATGCGCCGTCCCCTTCATTTATCTCATAATTACCGGCCCCCTGTGTCTTGTCCAGGATCTCTTTGAGAGCAGCTTCCGCTTTGTTCCAAACCTCCAGATCACCCATGTAATCATCGGGACGGGTTGAAAGCTCCATTCCGCACTTAAGACCAAAAGCCCCGTATATCTCATTTGCGATGGACATTATATCCGCTATCTCATCGCCTATCTGATCTTCCCGGACGAAATTGTGGGAATCATCCTGCCTGAACATCTGGACTCTGAAAAGTCCGTTGAGTTCACCTGATTTTTCCTTTCTGTGCACAACGTCAACGGTGTTGAACCTGAGGGGAAGATCTGCATATGAACGCATCTTAAGCTGGTAAACCTTTATGGCATTGGGACAATTCATGGGTTTCAGGGCATATACGTTGTCCTCAAAATCCCCCACATTCTCCCTGTCCATAGGCACCAGGAACATATTGTCCTTGTAGTGTCCCCAGTGGCCGGAAGTCACCCAGAGATCCTTCTTTGACAGCACAGGTCCGGATATTTCCTGATATCCGTGTTTCCTGTGAAGTTCTCTCCAGAAATATAGTATCGCATTTAAAAGTCTCCAGCCTCTGGGCAGGAAATAAGGCATTCCTGGCGCGGTCTCGTCGAAGTAAAACAGCTCCATCTCTTTTCCCAGCTTCTTGTGATCCCTCTCCATGGCCTCTTTTACCAGGGCCAGATGCTCTTTCAGAGCCTTTTTATCGGGAAAGGCATACACATAGATGCGCTGGAGCTGATCCCTCTCGGAATCACCTCTCCAGTATGCTCCGGACACGGATTTGATCTGGAAGGCGGTGGACAGCAGCAGGGATGAATTGTCTATGTGCGGTCCGCGGCACAGATCCACAAAATCATCTCCCGTGTAATAAACAGTTATAAGCTCATCCACAGGCAGATCATTTATAAGCTCTGTTTTGAACTTCTGACCGCTGAAAATGGACAGTGCCTCCTCCCTTGTCACTTCCTTCCTGGTCCAGTCCTCTTTTCTCTTCATGATCTCGGACATCTTGTCTTCTATGGTCTTGAAGTCTTCATTTGTAACTGTCCTGGGCAACACAAAATCATAATAGAAGCCGTCATTGATCTGGGGACCAATAGCGTACTGAACATTTTCTTTTCCAAAGATCTCGATCACAGCCTTGGCGAGTATATGCGCCAGGGAATGCCTGTAAACGGACAAAAATTCTTCTCTGTCCATAACTGAATCCTCCCTCTCTCCTGCGGTCATACGAAACATATGTCCGCTGATGGTCATCATGTAATATAAATAAAGGCGCTGGGCCAAATCTAAGCCCATACGCCACTATTTTATAAAAAAAATCCTATAAGTTCAAGTGCGATGTGTGAAGGGGGGCTACCCATCTTCCTTTACTTACTTATCCTGCCTACTATAATTTTACTCTAACGTGTGAAGAAACGGATACTTACACCCTGTCGGCTATGTCATATATCAGTTTCTCCGTGTCTGCCCATCCCAGACAAGGGTCTGTGATGGATTTGCCGTATACACCGTCTCCTATCTTCTGACAGCCTTCAACGATATAGCTTTCAACCATGACCCCCTTCACAAAATTCCTCATATCTTCGGAATGAGACCTGTTGTGGAGCACATCTTTGACTATCCTGATCTGCTCACGGCATTTTTTGTCGGAATTGTTGTGATTTGTGTCGATCACAACGGCAGGATTCACGATATCCCGCTCCCTGTACATCTCCAAAAGCATGTTTATATCTTCGTAATGATAGTTTGAAAGGCTTCTGCCGTAACGGTTAACAGCCCCTCTCAGGATCGAATGGGCGTAAGGATTGCCGTCTGTCTCAACCTCATACCCCCTGAAGATGAAATGATGGGGCTTCTGGGCGGCATATATGGAGTTTAGCATCACCGAGAGATCGCCGCTGGTAGGGTTTTTCATCCCTGCAGCCACACCGATACCGCTCATGGTGAGCCTGTGCTGCTGGTTTTCAACGGACCTGGCCCCTGTAGTGACGTATGAAAGGATGTCCTGTACATAGCCCCAGTTGTCGGGGGGTATGAGGTGGAGACAGACGGCAATCCTTACGCCCATTCGATCCTGAGAGGTGCTGTTAACCGTTACGGCAGAAGCCTTTCAAACTATCATTACGAAGATATAAACATGCTTTTGGAGATGTACAGGGAGCGGGATATCGTGAATCCTGCCGTTGTGATCGACACAAATCACA
>JAILIO010000193.1 GCA_024695225.1 Lachnospiraceae bacterium | reverse complement strand
GATATCCGTCATTATTCCAGACAAATAGTTTCACCGGCAATCCGTAATGCTTCAGTGTCTGAAGCTCCTGCAGGTTCATCTGCAGGCTTCCGTCACCGGTTATGGCCAGCACCTCTCCGCCTCCCCTGGCAACACTCACTCCCACCGCAGCAGGCAATGAAAACCCCATCTCAGCCTGAGCGCCGCTGGTGATGTATCTCTGTTCGGGAGTTGTGGTTTTGATAGCCTGCGGAGGCACATATACCGCAGATCCGGCATCCCCTATGACAACGGAATCCTTCCTGAGCTGCTTTGACAGTTCCTCCACAAAGACGTACATATTGATGGCGTCGGGTTCCTCATAGTATTCCGGGAGACAGACAGGCCACATCTTCTTCCAACGGAGGCATTTTTCCGCCCACTCATCAAAGCGGATATCTTCATCCATGGACAATCGTTCCAGGACATCCCTGACGTCCGATATTATCAGCCTGTCAATGTGAACGGTATTCTTTGTGTGCTCGAATTTATCAATATCCACCACCACGACCTTCGCCTCTCTGGCGAAAAGTTCATATTGCTGTCCGGTGGAACTCACGCTCAGCCTGCTGCCCAGGGCCAAGACCAGATCTGCGTTCTGTACGGCAAAATTTCCTGCTCTGGTGCCTTTATTTCCTATCCTGCCGATGTAGAGGTCATCCTCAGTGGGAAGCACATCGGTACCCAGTCTGGAACTCACAAAAGGGATGTGGTGTTTTCTCACGAATTGTCCGAAGAGCTCCGTCGCGCCCGACAGTCTCACTCCATGTCCGGCTATGATGACGGGTCTTTCAGCCTCTCTGAAGTACCCGCAGATGTCCTCTATCTCCCTTTCCGTGGCTGTCTGCTTTTCCGGATACAGTTCATAAGGGTCGAAACCATCCAATTCTTTTTCATTTATCTCAGCCGCCTGAACATCCATGGGAACATCTATCCACACGGGACCCGGGCGGAGACTTCTCGCCAGATAAAAAGCTTTTTCCATATGATACCTGATCTTCAGGGGATCTTCTATCATAACGGAATACTTGGTCAAAGGCTTTACAAGGGAGATTATGTCCGCTTCCTGAACGCCGAACTGCCGGATTTTTGCGCCGGTATACCTGATGGTTTCCACCCTTTTGCACTGTCCCGACACAAATAATACCGGAGTACAATCCTGCCATGCGTTCAGGAGGCCCGTCATTGTGTTTGTGCCTCCGCAGCCCGTGGTCACATAGCAGCATCCCATGTCATTGTATTTTGCATATCCGCAGGCAGCCATTGCAGCCGCCTGTTCATGATGACAGCACACGGTGTTCAGATCCTCGTTGCAGGCAAGGCCGTCAGTGAGATACATAAGGCCTCCCCCGGACACCATGAACACATCCTTTATTCCCTGTTTGTAAATAAAATCCGCGATATAATCACATACTCTCATGACGATCTCCTATAGCCCTTCAACAAAGGCCTTGATCCTCCTTACGCCTTCAACGATGTTCTCCTCCGAATTCGCATAGCAAAGCCTCACATGACCCTCACCGCAGGAACCGAAATCCGCTCCGGAGCACACTCCCACTCCGGCGTTTTCCAGAAGCCGGAATGCAAATTCCTCGGAGGAAAGCCCCGTTCTGCTGATATTCGGAAACACATAAAACGCCCCTCCGGGATTGAGGCATGTGATCTTATCGATGGAATTAAGACCCTCTACCAGAATGTCTCTCCTCCTTCTGTAGGTGTCCATCATCATCCTGACATCGGTCTGATCGCCCAGAATGGCCTCCATAGCAGCCCTCTGGATGAAGCTTGGGACACAGGAGGAGGTGGTTTCCAGGAGAAGTCCCATTTTCGCCATGACATCAGCGGGGCCTATCCCCACTCCTATCCTGAAGCCGGTCATGGCAAAGGCTTTAGAGAATCCATTTGCCACGATCATCACATCCCTGCATCTGTCTATCACCGAGGGACTGTAAAAAGGAGTCTCACCATAATTCATCCGGGAATATATCTCATCAAGATACAGAAAGATCCTGTGCCTTATGGCAATGTCAGCTATGGCATCCAGATCTTCCTTTGTGAGAACGGCCCCCGTGGGATTATGGGGAGAGTTGATGATAATGAGCCTGGTCTTGTCCGTGATGGCCTTTTCCAGTTCCTCCGGCACTATTCTGAATGAATTTTCTTCATGTAAGGGCACAAATACCGGTTTCACGCCGCAAAAGCTGAATACTGAGAGGTAGGTGGGAAAACACGGATCCTGGACGATCACTTCCTCTCCCGGATCCACGAGACATCTGACGGCGTAATAGATCAGGATATTTGCTCCGGGTGAGACCAGTACCTGGTCAAGATCCGGCTCGAACCCCCTTGATCTCAGGTTGTTGTGAGCGATGAGACTCCTGAAATCATAGTCACCCATAGAAGCCGAATAATGCGTGTAACCCTCGTCAAGAGCATTTTTCGTGGCCTCAAGAATATTTTTTGGCGTGGAAAAATCCGGATCCCCAATCTCCATATGGACGATGTTTTTCCCGTTTCTCTCCAGTTCCTTGATCCTGGAAAGGATCTTGAACATAGGCTGGCCCTTAAGTTCCTTTGCAGCAGCTGAGATTCTTTTTTCTTCCGTCATAGACTTGTCCTTTCAGAGGATCACCACTTGATCCAGGGCGCGTTGCCCGTGGTTATCAATTCTTCAAGATACGACTTTTCCCTGAGATTATCCATGCACTGCCAGAAGCCCTTATGAGAATAACTCATAAGCTCACCCTCCTCTGCCAGGCGTTCGAGAGGTTCTCTCTCAAGCACGGTCTCATCTCCCGTTATATAGTCAAAGATCTTCGGTTCAAGCACCATAAAACCCGCATTTATCGGCACATTATCCTTTATGTTCTTCTCTCTGAAAGTCTTTACGGCGCCGGTTACGTCTATTCCGAGAACCCCCTTCTCCTGTTCCAGCCGGACTGCGGTAAGAGTTGCGGCCCGGCCGTGAGCTCTGTGAAAGTAAACGAGCTTGGAAATATCCACATCACAGACTCCGTCTCCATAGGTGAGCATAAAGGTCTCGTCTCCGATATATCTTTTCACACGGCCCAGCCTGCCCCCGGTCATGGTGTTCAGCCCGGTATCCACTACCGTCACCTTCCATGGTTCGGTTCTGTTCTCATGAACGGTTATCTGTTCTTTTTCACCGGTATAATCAAAGGTTACATCGGAACTGTGGATGAAGAACTGGGAAAACCAGTCTTTTACAAAATCCTGTCTGTACCCGGCACAGATTATAAACTCATTATATCCGTAGTAGGAGTAAGACTTCATGATATGCCAGATAATCGGCATTCCACCGATCTCCACGAAAGGTTTCGGTCTGTTCATGGTCTCCTCTGAAATCCTTGTTCCCAATCCGCCTGCCAGAATAACTGTTTTCATTATGTAGATCGACCCTCTAATCGTTTTGGAAAGCTGAATGAACTATTAAAAAACATACCATAAAATACACCGGATAGCAACAGGAATGCGGATTTTAGTCAACTATAGCAACTCTGTGCCGGCATCATCTCGCGCTTCGCGCTCGATGATGCGCATTCATAATAAAAAAGACCGCCGGCTGAACCGGCGGTCTTTCTTGGTAGTTTCGAACCATAATGTGTTCAAACTGTTCTGTCTAAGCAGCTTCAGGATCATCCCAGAAGTGAAAGCACTCCCTGATTGGACTGGTTCGCCTGTGCAAGCATTGACTGTCCTGCCTGGGCCAGAATATTGTTGTTTGAATATCTGACCATCTCCGTCGC
>JAILIO010000110.1 GCA_024695225.1 Lachnospiraceae bacterium | reverse complement strand
TTTGAACCACCTTGCCCCATAAATTACCACAATTATATACGTTTGTCTAATATTTAATCGAAAAATTACATTATTTTATCTGTATTTTCGCAAATCCCGGCAGACAGGATTGATAAGGGCAAAATCGATAGGGGCAGGATTGATAGGGGCAGGATTGATAAGGGCAGGACTGATAAGGGCAGGATTGACAAGGATACTGAGTATTGGCATCAAAGGACAGATGACGACAAGGCATTGTCTGTGGCAAGGTGTGGTTCATGACAAGTCGCAGTATGTGGTTTGGAGTGTTTTGTGGCTTGGCAAAGTCTGTGGCTGGCGAATTTTTTGAATCGAGTAGGGGGCATTGAAGCCCCCTCTCACACCACCGTACGTGCCGTTCGGCATACGGCGGTTCAACATAACTTCAAAGCATGACGCTCAACATAATAATCAAGACAGCTTATAAGCCCCGCCTTAGCCAACACTTCTTTGGAAATAGCTCTGACAACACACGTTTTCGTGGCAACCCAATAGTAGCGGTCACCACAGTACGAAGTCAGCCTTGCAAGGTCTTTTCCGATTCCCAGCTTCTGCAATCCCCATTGTCGCTTCTTCGGTACTTTCCATTGCTTCCAGATGATAATCCGAAGCCTTGTCCTTAAATGTGCGTCAATCTCTGCCATCACTGTTTTCATAGAGCCAAGAGCGTAGTAGTTAATCCACCCTCGCGTCACTTGGTTGATTTTCTCAATCTTGTTTCTGACTGTACCAGGCGTCTTCCTACAGGTCAATTCTTTCAGCTTGTCCTTGAATTTCTTCACAGAATCCTGATGTGGTCTGCATTTCCATTCTTTCGCCTTGCTGTCCTTGTAAAAGCCAAACCCAAGGTATTTCAGCTTCTGCGGTCTTGTGATGTGGGTCTTGGTCATGTTGACCTTTAGCCCCAGTTTCCTCTGTATCCAGTCTGTCACCGTCCGCATGACCCGCTTTGCACTCGCTTTGCTCTTGACTGCGATAATACAGTCGTCGGCGTACCTTGTAAAGCGGAGTCCTCTCTCTTCGAGTTCCTTATCCAATTCATTCAGCATGATATTTGACAATAGCGGTGACAGGTTTCCTCCCTGCGGTGTGCCGAGTTTTGTTTCCTCGTAACCCTGCGGTGTCATGACTCCTGCTTTCAGGTATTTGCGGATAAGGGATTCTGTATCGCCATCCTTGATGATGTTGTGGACGAGGCTCATAAGCCTGTCCTGCGGTACATTGTCGAAAAACTTCTCCAAGTCGATATCCACTATCCACTCATAGCCCTCGTTCAGGCAGACAAGCAATTGCCTTATTGCCATTTCACAGCTCCTGTTCGGTCTGAAACCATAGCTCCATTCCGAGAACAGCAGTTCGCACATCGGGCTTATCACCTGTACGATGCCTTGCTGAATTACTCTGTCCATTACAGTCGGGATTCCGAGTTTTCTCACTCCTCCGTTTGGCTTGGGTATCTCTACCCTCCTGACTGGTTGGGGTTTGTATTCCCTGTGCCTGATTTGCTCCCTGATACTGTCCCAGTGCTCTTTGATATAATCTCCGAGTTCTTCGACCGTCACGTCATCCACTCCGCCTGCTCCTTTGTTGGCGCAGACTCTTTTGTAGGCGGCGTTCATGTTGTCATTGGACAGTATCCTTTCCAACAGTTCCGACATAGCTTTGTGTGCTCTCTCCTTTCCGTTCCCATGGGTTCGCCCTAAGTTGTGCAGTATCTGCTCATCTACGTTTCGCCCTTCCTGCTGTCAGGTATACCATGGAGCATACATTTGATTACACGGTTACGTTGTTCAGCCCTTTGGCAAAGCGTATCTCAACCCTTTGCCTACTACAGCTTCTGCTGACTTCTCACAGTTCATTGTTATTACGGCTAATGGGGCCGCCTGTGAGACCTCACGGGATAAGCCTGCCAGTCTTTCCTCGTCTACCTGCCTGATTTACGCATATGGGTTACGGTTGCCTTTTGGACTTCACTGCCTGTGGCCAGTTCATCCGCCATGTACGCCTTATATCAGATTTCTGTTCGTCAGGCTACGATTTCGCTATCCCTTCTTCTCGCCTACACCTCACGATATAAACCTTGGGAATCGCTATGGGGTTCGTTGGCAACTACGCCCCTTGTGGACTTTCACCACAGACTGACGGCATGCCCGTCATAC
>JAILIO010000033.1 GCA_024695225.1 Lachnospiraceae bacterium | reverse complement strand
AAACCTCAAGCCCTCTTTCATTTTCAAAAGAAGTCCTTGATTCTCCTTTAACTTTGCCTCGTCTGCTGCAAAAGATGTTCTCATTTGCTCGATATCTTTTCGCAACTTATCAATCATGAGTTCATGTTCCGGTATCAACTTATCGAGTTGCGCTCTCCTCGCAGACTTTTTCTCTTCCCTCTTGAGATTCTCCTCCTCAGTCCGTCGTTTTTGACTTACTTCATCTACAATGCTGTCCAACTTTTCATAAGCTTCATCGATATTCTCCGTACCCATGTGCTTCGCTGTCTTCTTCTTAAGCTCGCTCTCCAGATTTTCGATAACTTTGTTTAGGGCGCCTGCCTCCTTGGCAGACTTCTCCCGCTCCGCCCTCGCTTTTTCACTTTCTTTTTTAGCCTTTTCCAATTCATTCTCCGACGGAACCTCCGCAGATAACCCGGCCGGATGCGGATGCGTCGTTGAACCGCATACAGGACACATCTCGCCCTCCTTTAGCTTATCAGCAAGTATTCCCGCCTGTCCGTCCCGGAATAACTGTTCTTTTTCCTCATAAGAATGATTTGCATTTAAGAAAGCGTCATCTTTTATTCGGTAATCCTCCTGCGCCCTCTTTAAGGATTCCTTTTTGTCATAATAACCGTGCAGAGATTGCGACAAATCGTTAATCATCCCGGCTTCCTCTTCTAATTTATTAAGTCGAGCCTTTATCTTCTCTATTTCAGCACCGGCATTTTTAAAAGATTCCTGCTCTTCTTTCAAAAGCTTCAACTCTTCGCTTCGCTTCCCTATATTATCTTCGCCCGACTTAAGGTCATCACTGCTTTTGATGATGTTCTGCTTTAACTTATCAACCTTGGCCTGCAACTGTGCAACCGCATCGTAGTCCGCCATTTCCTTCTCTATAATATTGGCTTTTTTATCCAGTTCCGGTTTACCTTTAAGCGCTTCCTCTGCCGCTGTAAATTCCGTCATAAGTCGTGCGAGCACCTGCTCGTTGGCAGCCAGCTCCTGCTTCGCATTCTCGATGACTTTTTTCGCCCTGTCCATCTCCTGCGCGACGCCTATCTTTTTATTGACCTGCTCCAGCTCGTCATTGATGCGCTTTAATTCACCATCCAGCACATCCTTGCGTTTAGTATCACGCTCCGTCAGTTTATCAAGGAGCTCCTTGACCCCCTCCATGGTCAGCTCCTCTCTCTTCGCCTTCGCAACTTCGATGGAGAGCGTGTCATCCTCATCCGCCTGAATCCCGGCTATATACTGCCTTACACTTTTTCTTCCATCCTCGACCCGGTCGCTTATTTCCTTGCGTTCCACCTCAAGTCTGTTCTGAAAATTCTGATAAAACTTCGTCTTGAACAGATCCCTGAAAATTTCCTGGCGCTTCCTTGTATCCGCCAGCAAAAGCTTCAAAAAGTCCCCCTGCGCCAGCATTGCAATCTGAGAGAACTGCTCCATATCTATCCCGAGCAAATCTCTAATAGCCTCATTGACTTCCTTTACTTTAGTGTAAACCTTCCCGTCAGGCATCCTAAGCTCGGCATCCGCCACCTGCTTCGTCGTACCGCTGCCGTTCTTCTTATTGCGAATATATTCCGGATTGCGCCTCACATAGTACTCCCTGCCCATATGGCAAAACTTAAGTTCCACCATCGTCGGTGTATCATCAGTGGCATACTTGGAGCGAAACATGGACACTTCTCTATTCGGTCCACTCGCTCCTCCAAAGAGTGCAAAACAGATTGCGTCAAATATAGTGGTCTTGCCGGCACCTGTATCTCCGGTGATAAGATAAAGCCCCTTCTCTCCAAGCCTGTCCATCGGTATCTCCACGCTGCCCGCATATGGTCCAAATGCCGACATTTTTAAATTAAGCGGTCTCACTCTATCCCCTCCTTTCCCCATACAGCTTCAATCAGCGCCTCGGAAAATTTTCTCTGTTCCTCCGTCATCTTCTGATTATTCTGTTTTTCATAAAATTCTTCAAACAACTCCAGCGGTGCCTTCTCGTTGACATTTTCCGCATCCGTGAGCATTTCCTGATTGCCGGTTCGCCTGTTATCATAGCTCAGCTTCATAATATGAGGATATACCACTCTGATTTTAGAAATCGCATCAACGATATCATTTTCATCTGTTAGCTTGATATGAACATAGTCCTCCGTGTTGGTTCCCTCGTAATTCCTCTTGTTCATTATCTCTTCGTAACTTCCACGAATCTCTCGCAGATCCCGCTTTGGCCGAAGCTCTATCTCTCCGATTTCTACCTGACCTTTCTCTTTCAGCTCAACAACTGTCAGCGACTTCACATGTCCCGCCTCGGAAAATGAGTACTTTAACGGCGAGCCGCAGTAGCGGACTTCATCCCGTCCCGCTCTCTGCTTCCCGTGCAAATGCCCGAGCGCCACATAGTCGAAATCATCAAACACAGACGCCTCCACTCCATCGACGCCGCACACCACCGCGAGCTCCGAATCACAATGACTCGCGCCGATAATGGTCTGATGTGCAATCAAAATATTTCTCTCATTTACATCCACAGCCATATGCTCCACTGCAACACGGCACGCGTCGGTGTAATCGCGTATCTCCTCCTCAGGAAATACCGCCCTTACCACGGCCGGCTTGATAAACGGAAGCAGATAGATGTGGACTCTGCCATATTCATCTTCAACAGTGCAGCATTCCGTCTCGCGATCGTACTCAGGCGATAAATGTATACCATTTGCCTCAACGAGCGCACTGTGGTCTGCAAATCTTATCGCTGAATCATGGTTGCCGCTTATGGCGTAGACCGGAATCTTCTCCTTAGCCATCCTTATCAGAAATCCATCCCAAAGCTTCATTGCCTCCTCACTCGGGACAACCCTGTCATACACATCCCCTGCAACCATTACACCGTCAGGTCTTTCTTCTTTGATGATTGTGATTATCTCTTTTAATATATATTCCTGATCCTCTATCATGGAAAATTCATTAACCCGCTTGCCCAGATGCAGGTCCGATAAATGAATTAATTTCATAAATAACCCCCCATTTTAAATATTTTTAACAAAATACCTTTTTTTATTCCATTTACGACTGATTTTTATTATAATTAAACAAGATGATTTATTCAAGAATGATGTCAATTTGTCGATGCGCAATACTCACAAACCGGTATTGACTTACGGGGGGAATTTAATATATGTTCATGAACATGAAAAGAGCCAAAATCCTGGCTGCAGGAATGTCAGTTTGCTTTTTGTCAATTCATTTCCTGATGTTTTACATATTTTTTAAAAATGATGTTACACCTATGGTATATTTCAATGCATTTAGCATTGCTTTTTATTGCTTTATGCTCTTTGTTGTCTACAAAGAGTGGCTTCCTTTTTATACTATAGCGGTCTACCTTGAGGTCGCCGTACACATGACTCTCGCCGTCATTCTCACCGGCTGGAACAGCGGATTTCAAATTACACTCATAGGCATGAGTGTTCTCGCCATGTATGCCGAATACACAGGCAGAACCCTCAAGATTAAATACGTCAAAATGCTGCCTGCCTGCATTCTCGGCATGGCCCTTTACATCGCTTCCTACATGTACCTGCATTTTCACCCGGCACCGTATTCCCTGCCGCGTGTGACAGAATCTACGCTATCAATACTGTGGGGATTTGTTGTATTTATCATTATGCTTCTTGTCCTTCAGCTCCTGGTCATAATCGCGATATCATCTGAACAGCAGCTGGAGTACCAGCTGTCCCACGACAAGCTGACCGGACTTCCGAACCGCTATCACATTGCGTCGCATTTTGAGAATCTTAGGCAGAACCATTCGAGTTGCTGGATTGCCATCTCTGACATAGATAATTTTAAGAAAATTAATGACACCTACGGCCACAACTGCGGAGATTATGTTCTTCGAACCATAGGCGAACTCCTGTCCCAAAAGGATGCTCTTATCGGTCGCTGGGGCGGCGAGGAATTTCTTTTTGTAAGAGAACATGATAATGCTACGGATCCGTATGAATTTCTTGAGGCGATTCGCAAAGAGATTGAACAATATCCCTTCACATACGACAACCAGAATCTTTCCGTCACCATGACCTTTGGCATGTCTTGCTTTGCGAACGGTGAGGGTATAGACGATGCCATCCGCGACTCCGATGAGAAGCTTTACGCCGGCAAGAACAGCGGCAAGAATAAAGTTGTCAACGACATGAGCCATTGTCCGAATCCTGCTCTGTCCTATCAGGATCCTCTCACCAAGGTTAAGAATAAAACCGCCTACGACAAGATGCTTGAATCGCTCAACTGGGATATCCAGAAGCGTACCGCCCAGTTTGCGATCGTCCTTGTCAAGGCGCTCAACACTGATTCTATCTACGATAACTATGGTCACGACAAGGGCAACGACTACATTGTCGGCATAGCCCGCATAATCTGTGGTGTGTTTGTTAATTCTCAGGTATTTCGAACCGGCAACGATGAATTCGCCGTTGTACTGACCAACCGTGATTACTACGAACGTGATTCCCTCTTCGGGGAACTAAAACGCAGGTATGAAGCCTGCAGCAGCGACGACTCCGCCACTCCATGGAATTGCTATCAGGCGTCCGCCGGTATGGCAGAGTATTCTGCTAATGACAGGGATGTTGACAGCGTAATCAAAAGGGCGCGCTAGGCGCGACTGTTTCCAATTATATGTAAAAACAGACGAGAAACTGTATCCATCCCCAAAAGTCTTGCGCGCCGGAGGTTGTCCCCCGACTGAGTTGATTTCTTACTTTTGTAGATTAATACATAGTCCCGTCTGTTTTTCTAAATCAGAATTCCCATTTTATTTGCGAGACTTGGCATGGGATTTGTGTCAACTTTCGCTGGCATATTTTTTCAAGTCTCGCTCGCGAGACTTGGCGCGGGATTTGCGTCAGCTTTAGCTGACATATTTCATATGCAAATCCCTGCGCATCCCGTCTGAGATATCTTTTATTTCTGATTCTCTAATTTTAGACTTTTAATTATTGCGGATATTCGCAATCCACTTTCTGAATATTTAACC
>JAILIO010000081.1 GCA_024695225.1 Lachnospiraceae bacterium | reverse complement strand
ATAAGATCTGGTGACGGAATAAATGATCTTTTTATCGGGGATTCCGGGGGTTATGATCCTGACGTCCACTCCGCGCTTGGCCGCCATGGAGAGTATGTGGGCGGTCTCTTCTGTTATGATCAGGTACGGCGTCACGAACCAGACGTAATCCTGGGCGGCCTCCACCATGCAGGAATAAACGTCTTCACCGGTTGCATTGTCATCCAAAGGTGAATCGCCGTAGGGCTGGATGAAGCCCTCCGGGTTCTCTGTACTTATTTGCGGCATATACTTTTGGAAATCAGTGTCCCGAGGGTGGGAATCCTTTGCCTTCATGGCGTTCCACATTTCCAGGAACATCATTGTGAGGGACCTGACCGCATTGCCTTCGATCTTCACCCCCGTATCCTTCCAGTATCCGAAGGGTTCTGTCACATGGAAGTACTCATTTGCCATGTTGTAGCCGCCGGTGAAGCCGATCCTGCCGTCTATCACAGTGATCTTCCTGTGGTCTCTGTTGTCCAGGAAAATGTTGATCCAGGGGACAAAGGGATTGAACACCCTGCAGGCGATGCCCAGGGATTCCATACGGTTAATAAAGTCGGTGTTGATGAATCCAATACTGCCCATGTCATCGTAGATCACCCGCACTTCGACGCCGGCCTTCACCCTCTGTGCAAGGACATCTGCCACGAGTCCCCAGCTTTCGGCGTCCTCTATGGCGTGGTATTCCATAAAAATAAAGTGCTCAGCTTTTTTCAATTCTTCAAGCTGGGCATCCAAACCTTTTCTGGCGTCGTCGTAATAGGTTATCCGGGAATCTGAGTAGGCAGGGAACCCTGCGATCTCGCTTAGGTACCGGCTGATGTTTCCAAATCTCCGGTCGCGCTCATTTTCCTGCTCCCTGACATCCGCATCCCCGGGGAGGAGCGGAAACAGAATGTCATCCATGTCCTGATATCTCTTTTTCATGGATCTGGTGTGGTAATTATTTCCAACCAGGAGATACATTATGATCCCCACTATGGGCATGGCCATTATCAGCATGATCCAGACCATCTTTATGGAGGCGGTCTTGTGCTGGGCATATATGTTGAGGACCAGAAACAGGCCCACAAGCCCCATCAGCAGGACTATCCATCCGGCTTTCTGGGTGAAATACATAAATACCAGGAAGAGCACCAAAAACTGTATACAAATGGAGAGCACTGCCAGCACCATCCTGCCTACACCGTTCTTCACTGCGTTTTTATGCTCTAAGGTGGTTTCACTCATCTGCTCTCCATGTTGTATGCCGGTGGCAATATCAAAGTTGCGGTCCGGGGATATCATTCATGTACCACGTGGATTTCATCCTTGCAGTCCGGGGATATCAGACTTATAGCCGGAGAATGTCCTATCTGGAACGGGTATTCCTCCCGTTCCTTCTCCCTGAATTCTTTCTCCCGGTGAGATCCGTGATGGACGCGGCCTTGTCTGCCAGAAGCACTGCCACTCCCTCGGATGAGTTGGGGAGATGCTTTGCAAGGGGCCACATATGCCATCTGATAGCTTCCATCAGTCTGCGATCCGCTTCGGGATCTAACTCCCGAGCGATCTTTATCGAATCCACAGGGTGTTTCCTGTAAGTTTCAAAGCCGTTTCGATATTTCTCATATCTCCCAACGATCCCCAGGTCATGCATAAGAGCAGCCCTGACCGCTATCCGCTCGTCCACTTCGACCCCGTGTCTCTTCAGATATCTGCTGATCCTGAGTGCCATCTCCGCTACGGCCAGCGAATGATCGGCCACGCTGGTCTTCATATGGTGGGTCTGATTTCGGGCCTCCTGAAATATGGAAGAATTCATGATATCTTCGCCATATTTTTCGATCGTTTCTTTTCTGCTGTTCTTCATATATTTATGTTATCCTTCTCCTGCAAATGTTCTGCAGCGTCTTGCCTCTGTTCTGCTGTGCCTCTGTTCTGCCTTGCCCCTGTTCTGCTGTGCGGCTGTGTTATTTACACGATCTCTTTTCGCATTTTTCGGATATGATACGCACAACCTCTCCTGCGCATATTATCACCGAATAAAGCTTGTGTACACCTTTTCTTCAGTTACGGGCTGTTCCACCCCTGCTGCCCTGCCTGCCTCTATGCTCTTAAGAGCCCAGACCATGTTCCTGCCGAGGGTATGCATGATCTGCACTCCCTCTTCATCCTTCAAAACATCCTCCGGTTTGCTGCCGTGTACCATATTCCAGTATCTTGAAGCGATAAGGGGCATTTCATTATAAAGAAAATACTTGTTCAGCACATCCAGTGTGGCTGTAGTCCCCGCCCGCCTGGCAGATGCGATAGCCGCTGCGGGCTTGCATCTGAGATCCGCTCCGGCGCTGCTGAACAATCTGTCCAGGAACATCATTATTTCCCCGGATGGACTTGCATAGTATACAGGGGATCCCACGATCATGCCATCTGCGGTCTTCATTATTTCAGCCGCCTGCTTTACCGCTTCATCGACATTTCCCTTTGCAGCCATGTTACCTGCATTCAGGATCTCTGTATCGATGCCGCCTGCCTTCAGTTCCTTTTCGATCTCCGTAAGAGCTGTGTATGTGCAGCCATTTTCTCTTCTGCTTCCGTTCACCAAAAGTACCTTCATGTCTTTCCCTCCTGTTCCTGATCTCTCTATCCCAAGTTCCTGCGCCGGTCTCAAACATCCGGACTATAACTGCTATACCGTACACATCATCTTGATCATTCCCCTGCACCGGTCTAAAACATCCCGACGCCAGCTGCTATATCGGACTGATGATCTTCATCCTTCCTCTGCACCGATCTCCAGTAACCGGGTGACAAACATTATATCAGACTGATGATCTTCATCCTTCCTCTGCACCGGTCTCCAGTAACCGGGTGACAAACATTATATCGGACCGATGATCATTATTTCCCTGGTCGTACAGATACAGGTACATGACCAGACCATCTTTCCCCACCGGCTGGAAAATAAATTCCGTCTTGTATCTGTTGTTAGATTCCTTGTAATATGAAAAGTAATAATCGT
>JAILIO010000072.1 GCA_024695225.1 Lachnospiraceae bacterium | reverse complement strand
GCTCTACCAAACTGAGCCACGCTTCGATAAGTACTCAAACCACCCGAGTATTGTATAGTTTTGGACCGACCGTGTCAAGAAGCCGGTGCCGCAACGTGGCCAAATCGGTTTGAGCACCCGGTGACAATACTTTTGGTGATCCAGATCACTTTACGGGCATTTCATACCCGTGCAAGAGAAGGGAAAGAAATTCGTACGTCTCAGTTCCACCGGCACTTTCATTTTGCGGTGGTTGTGGCTGTGAAGGTGTAGTACTCGGTGTGAATTTCGCCCACATATTTTCCCCACAGATAGAAGATCGTGACATTGTCATCTTCTGCATGATGCTCGAATTCTACATGGTCGAACACGATCTCCTCCGGGTTCCCGGGGAAATTGCACATGGCGCCCTTTGAGGTTTTGATGCGGATCTTTTTCTTAAGTTCGCAGTAATCCGCCTTGGGTATTGAGATCAGCTTCATGGGGGCTTCATCCTCATCCGAACGTGGTATGGTGGTGGCTTCGATGGAGATCACACCGTTTGAAAGCTCCGAGAGTTTCAGACGCCCCAGCCTGTAGTCCGTGAGCACCCATACAACCCAGTTGGGATGATAAAATCTGATCGTTTTCCCCTTTTCGGTATACTCTTTCCGTGATTCCTCAAGGGCGGTCTGTATCCGATTGAATACGGTCTTGTCCCCGTACTGGTCTGACACCTCCATCCGTTTCCGGATAGCCAGATCTGCCTGCAGATAATAGTAATATGCCAGGTCCGGTTCCTTATCTACGCCGATGCCGTCCCGGAAGCAGTTGCCCATGCGAAGCGCTGCATCTGCGAATTTGCATTCGAATTCTCCGCGGATAAATTTTTCTATGGTCTCAGTGTAAACGCTCCAGTACAGCTGGTGTGCGGTCTCGCCGCTCTTTACCACCCCGTAGCCGTTGGCAAACATGTCCGCCAGCTTGTAGGTGCTCTCAAAATAGGTGTAGGCGTGGCCGATGCTGAAGTACTTGAAAGCCTTGTCGTACTCAGGTTCACCGCCGTTGCACCTGCCATAATAATAAATATAACCCAGGGTGTTGGCCGCAGAGGCATCCCCGGTCATCTCATAGTATTCAATAAAGGCGTCCCGGGCTTTGACCCAGTCGTTGGGATACACCTTCGTTCCTACATAATAGCAGTATCCGCGCTTTTGTATCGCACGGGGGTTTTTCTTTTCGCAGAGTCTGTCCAGGCAGGTTTTGAAAAACTGCTGTGTCTCTTCAGGCTCATGGTCGATGCTGTCCTCATCGAAATTGTCGGTCACGACAGCAGCTATATAGTCGTGGAATTCTGTGCCGCCTGATACGACCCACACATTCAGCACATCTTCCAGCTCCGACAGGGATTTCTTCAGATATGTGTCATCATCATCCGAGTCTAAAAGGACCCATTCCATTGATTCCAGCTCGTCGCAGACATAACTCACGATGTCCCGTTCTGTGACGGCATCGCGTATCTGCGGAAAAACATCGAAGAGATCAAGGAAATTGTTGATCTGCTTTATGGTGTCAAACCACATGAGGATCTCTACCGGCGCTTTGTCTTTATAAAAACGGAGACCGCAGAGCAGATCCTCTGCAGACAGGACAACGTGATGATCAGCCCCGGCGGAATCAGTGGTGGCAGAACCTGAAGCGGACCTGGCCCCGGAAGCAGTCTTTCCTGCAGACGCAACGTGATCAGAGTCCGTGTCATCGATGATCTCATCAGAGATTATATTCACGCCATCTGTGATCTTTGATAATGAGAGTTCGCCCCGGACATATGGACGTACCTCAGAAACTCTGATCCTAGGCAGATCAAAGGGGGAGACATCTTTTTTCAGGAAATCCTGTATTTCGGGTTTGTTATAATCCTTATCATAGAATGAAACGATCACTTCAGACCGGGTGGTGTCTATAACCATTCCCACTCTTCCGGTAGCATTCACCTTTACTCCATCGCCTACTTCGTATTTCATTGTTTTCTCCTCCCGGTCGATTCATGAAGTAAATAAAAACAGTTTGATCCGTATATATATGTAATGATCAGTGTACAAAAATCCGTGTGTAAAAAACTGTACATGAAACCGACAGTGTTCAGGCACTGTGCGGCAGAGTCTTCTTGAGATCCTCGACGGGCATGGGACGACCGAAGAGATAACCCTGCAGACGTTTGCACCCGATGCCGGTCAAAAATTCCGCCTGTTCTTCCGTCTCCACGCCTTCGGAGACGGTGTCCATGCCGATGGAATCTGCCAGCTTGACCAGGCTGTAAAGAATGTCGTGGGATTTGTTGTTGTCACTGAAGTTCTCCAGGAACCGCATGTCCAGCTTCATCACATCGAAGTCAAAGTCTTTCAGGACATTCAGGGATGAGTAGCCGGAGCCGAAGTCATCAAGCCACAGCTGCATCCCGTTGCTCTTGATTGAGTGGACTGCCATGCGGAACTTGTCCTGATTGTCGTTCAGGGCGCTTTCGGTTATTTCCACATGGATAAAGTCGTGGTCAAGGTTGTATTTTTCCAGCAGGCATTCAAGCTCTGTGGACATGTCGCTGGCCTCAAAGTCCAGCCGGGAGAAGTTCACGGATGCAGGGATCGGCGGCAGCCCTTCGTCGATGGCCTCCCGTATGTCTTTGCACACGGTCTCCAGTATCTTCCGGTCCAGCAGATGTATCAGCCTGTATTCTTCAAGGGCGGGAATAAAATCTCCCGGGGAAATAAACCCGTAAGTGGGGTCGATCCAGCGGGCCAGCGCTTCCAGACCGCAAACGGAGCGGTCCTTCGCCAAAACCACGGGCTGGTAATAAACCTTGATGTAGCCGTTGTCTATGGCTTCGCGGACATGATTTATGACATAGCGGCGGCGCTTGTACTGCAGGTCCATGTTTTCATCATATTCATAGAAATTACGGTCGAAGCGCTTCTTTATGGAGTTGCAGGCGTAGCGGGCGTGGTCCACGGCGTAAGAGGGATCACACTCTGGGTTTAGGGGGGCGTAGGCACCGATCTTCACGCCGATCTGGGTGGAGTGGTGTTTGTCGCAGATGCAATGGGCGATCTTTTCCACCTTTTCGTGGATCCGGGTCCGATAGGTCAGCGCCACAAAGTGGTCATCGGAATCCCTGGCGACCAGGTCTCCGGGAAGGCATTGCAGCAGGTCATTTGCGGTCTCCTTTATGAACATGCTGCCAGCGTCGAAGCCGTGTTTCTCGTTGTAGGCCCTGAAGTTTGTGATGTCAATGAACAGGAACAGCATTTCAGAGACCTTCCCGCTGTGCATCCGCTCGATGGCTTCAGTGCGGAAATAATTCATATTGGCGATGCCTGTGAGCTCGTCCCTGACGGAAATAATGGAAAGCTCTTCCTCTTTCTCCGCTTCGGACAGCCGCTGGTTGTACACGCTGATCCCCAGCATGACCATTGCTATAAAATATATGAAATAATTTACCTTCGTGGCGTAGGTTACGGGTAAGGAGGAGTTGTACATCAGGATATAAAACACGATAAAAGCCATGCTTTCAAATAAAAGCATCACCCAGGGGCGCCAGTTCAGTATGCCGAATACGAACACCAGCGCCATGGCAAAGCAAAGGATCTGCTCGCCTTTGGTGTAATCGGACAGGGAGATTCCCATGCCGAAGATCAGGAAAATAACGGAGAACACGACCATGGTCAGCTTTCCCAGCAGGCCGTTTCCCTGTTCCTTTCGCTGCAGATAGCGAAGGGCGAAGAAGATCATGAACAAGGCGTTTATGATCAGAACGAGGTACCACAGAAGATGTTCTATAAACCAGGCGACGGTCTTGGAATCCGGCGCCGTGATCCAGCGGTGCAGCAGGCTCAGCAGCATCCACAATTCCAGCACGATAATGACTACAGACATGTAAATACTGGATCTGTAGTTTGCGGTGGTAAAATATTTGTCTATAAATTCGCTGCGCTTTTCAAGCCCCAGCCATTTTTTTAAGTTAGACATTTCGTCACCTGCGGCATAATGCGCTGCTGTACGGTGCAATACAGAGTTGTGTGAAGCATACAGTGCAAATGCAATGCTGTACCCGTTATTATGGTGTTATGTTTATAATAGCTCCTTCCATTATACTACTTTGCGGCCGTTCTTGCCTTTGTATTAAATTTAGTCTATTTTACCATCTTTTATTGTGTATGTGTAGGAAAATCGTTAAATTGGGTGAGAATATATGGATAACAGGTATGAGTAGAAGGGATCAAAGGGATATGTATTCACGGATCATTAGATCGTGAAGATTAAGCGGGTTCAAATTGAAGAGAAGTTTTAACAGTTTCTTCACAATTAGGGTTTATGGTAACATAGTTTGATCTTAGAAGGCCGAGATACCGGCGTGTGAGCTGAGAATGAACCTGCAGAATCGCAGACTCAGTGGCCGATTCATAGAAAAGTCATCTAAGAAGATGAAAAAGAGACTTCTTGGATGAAAAAGACAGAGAAACC
>JAILIO010000257.1 GCA_024695225.1 Lachnospiraceae bacterium | reverse complement strand
TCTTTCACCTGAAAAGATGCAAGAAGATATTTCTAAGTCGATAGAAATAATGGATGAATTTATAAATCGCAAAGAATGGGTAATGAATTATCCTTATGGAAATTTTAATGCTGATGTTCTTAAATTTATTGAAGAGAACGGTGCGTGTGTTGGATTGACTACAGAAGTTCGTGTTGCAGAAATTGGAAAAGATCACGCACTTAAGTTACCTAGATTGGATTGCAATGATTTCCCTCCGAAAAGCGATAATTATAAAGTAATGTGATTCTTTTTAGAATATGCAGGTAGATTTTTTCTTAAAGTTTTTTTATCGTGCTATTTCATTCTGAATATTGTGATCATTCCAAATTTATATTATGCAATGCGAAAAATACGAGGATAAATTTGAATTCTTGGATTAGATGGGGTTCCATAGTTGGAGTAGGATACAAAAATGGACCCGAAAGAATGATGCCCGGTTTGTAAAAATTGAATGTAAGCGTCAAATAATCCGTGTATAGGATTAATGAAGGGACAGATGATATAGTAAATCCATCTGTCCCTTTTTATTATTTTTTGCAAGTTTTGTATGTTTTCTAAGTTTTCTAAGTTTTGCAAGTTTTGCAAGTTTTGCAAGTTTTCTAAGTCTTTTAAGTTTTATAGATCAAAGGGTTGCTTCACAGCCGGGTTGCCCGGCTGATCAAGCGATATTTTTCATTTTATTTCGTTTTTCTTTTGTTGGGGTACGAGGCTTTGTATTACCCGGAGGTGCACCTGAAGCTACAGATTCAGATTTTTGTGTTATCTCATATTTTTTATAAGACTCTGACCATGGCATCATATCGTTGATGTTGTATTGATGACCATATATAATCCCTTTGGACATCTCCTCCATAAGATATTTGAGATAATAATAGGGTACAGCCTTGTTTGCTTTCGCAGTTTCTATAAGACTCATCAGAGTCATTGAGGATTCAGCCCCTTTTACGGAAAAACTGAACAGGCTGTTTTTTCTATGAAGTGCCACATTTTTTATGTTTCTCTCTGTCGCCCCGTCATCTATCGGTATATTGCCATCTTCGAGAAAGCGGCGCAACTGCTTTTCCTGATTTAGTGAATACTTTACAGCATCTTTGAATGTATCACTATAAAGAGGATCATCAAGGTCAATAGTCCGGATATACTCAAAGTATTCATCTACAACCGGCTTAACAGAAACTTTTCTTTCTTCAAGGCGTCTGTCGTCAGTCAATTCCGATAGTCCGCTTTCCAGGGAATATAATCTGCCTATGATCTCTATACATTTCATTTCCGGAAGATTTTCTGACTCTTTGGTTGATAATCCTTTTTGTGAGATCCGCAGCGAATCTACTAAACGTCGTCTTGCGTGCATGAAGCAACCACATATTGTTATAAGTTCCGGATATTCACTCTCAAGAGAATGATAGGCACCATAAGCATCGCTTGTAAGATATATATGTTCTTTTATCCCAGAATAAAATCTAAATAAATGCCCTGCGGCTCGAGAAGGTTCAAAACAATAGATTATTATCTGTTCAGTATCTGAAAGACTGCTCGTTCTATGTGCCCATATATAGTTTGTGGAATGCTCCTTTTCGTTTATGGCAAGGTACTTTGTTTCATCGCATTGCTGATAGGGAGAGACTCGCAGGAGATTTTCCAAATGCTCTTTTACCGGTCTGAACAGTTTTTGAGATACATAGATCATCCAGTTTGTCATGGTCTGACGGCTTATAGAGATGCCATACCTATCAGGATCATGCTCCATCCGATAGAACGGCAGATGCATATTTCCATAATCATTGAAGATAAGAGCAAGCAAACTTGACGAAGCAAAACTTTTGGGGATTATCTTTCCTTCATAAGCCGGCCTTTCAAGAGTGTGATCGAGACCGCAGGAAACAACGGGAGTATATGTGACTTTGCAATAGGTACATTGTCTTTGAACCTCTACAGTCTCATGTCTTTCCCAGTAACAAAATCTCCAGTTTCCTTCTCCGTAAAGGTTATTAAGATTTTTTAAGTCATAGTCGTAATACTCTGTCTTGGGAAGATCGCTCAAGATAGCAGATCGTTTCTTTCCGGAAACACTTTTACGGGGTCCCCTAAAGTTGATGACTTTTCCTTTGGGTTTGTGATCACTGTCCTTCTGATCATCTTTAAAAGTACACGCATCTTCGTCAAGAGGATCTTCTATCTCACATACATCTCCAACAATAAATGAAGTTTTTTCGCTGCTCCTGCCAAACAGTTCCTGGGTCCTGTTGGAATAAATCCCAGTCAGACGCAGATTTTGCTTTCTTAGTTCTGATAATTCAATCTCAGCTTCTGAAAGACTTTTTTTCAAAGAGTCAAACTGTAGAAACATTTCATGAAGCACCATCTCATTATCATGGAGACGGTTTTCAAGATCGGTCCGCTGTATGAAATTATCTACAGCGATCTCGGTCAGCTCCGTCCTGCTCTTGCTTGCAAGACCGTTTCTGTATGTTTCTACATCTGCCTTCAGCATTATATTTTATACGTGTTGTTACGACAGTTTTGCTGCTAACTCTTCGATACGATGCGCAGCTGTCCTGTATTTCTGTATCTGTCTCGATGCATCAGAAAGTTCTTTTTCCAAGGATGTTATTTTCTCCTTGAGATACCGATTTTCATTTTGAAGATCATTAAGCTGTGTCAATATCCTGGATTCTTCTTTCGCAGGAGCATCTTTCGTTTCAGCTTTTTTCCTTCCTCGGATCCCGGTGGGGATCATTTCTCCTGTTTTCGGGTCGATCTTTCCTATACATTTCCTTTTTGATCTGGCTTGTTTGAGTTTCGGATCCCAATAACTTTCGGATTCATAAACATAAGTCTTACAAATCAACTACACTTTTACCGGTACATCCTAAAGTAGAAATCCATGTTACCCACCCATTTTCTCCGTTAAAAGATCGTACGTTTGAACTTGTGGAAAGAAAGTACTGTTGGGGTGAGGATCGTGTGCTTTGCTTTGATGAAGATGGCTTTTATAGGCGTTTCCTGACATCATGGACTGACTATTCGCCAAAATCTGCCTTTGAGGAAACCTCAAATGGAAAAGCTATTTTATCTGACAAAACCATGATAGAACTGGCCAGAATGATTGCGCAGTTGCGGGACGAACTGTCAACTTAATTATGTCGATATGTAAATCTGATTATGTCAAATTGATTGGGCGTCGCAGAATATATCAGTAAACAGTACTGCAATAATCCAAGATATTGTATTGAGCTCATTATTTTTGCCATAATTAAATTGACATATGCTCCTGTAAAAACTATAATTAATTACAGGAGGGCACTATGACAAAGATAGATATTCTCAAGGAAAATGGAACTTTCAACGAGTCAAGCAAGCGAGTAACTGCAGAAGATTTTCAACACGGAGTATTCTTTGATCCCAATGATCTTTTTCAGGTGAAATATGAGATGTTAAGAAGTGTGGAGAAAGGTGATATGTCAGTTAGTGATGCGGCAGAAAAATACGGTTTCTCCAGACAATCATACTATGTAAATAAAGTTGCTTTTGAAAATGGCGGGCTTGCCGGCCTGATACCAAAAAAAACCGGTCCAAGGCATGGCCACAAGCTCACGGATGAAGGCAAAAAATTTATAGATGAATACCTGAATGATCATCCCACTGCCAGACCTCATGAAATAAATACAGCATTGGAATTAAACACTGGAATCACTGTTCACGACAGGACTGTCGATAGGTATTTGTCAAAAAAACAGCACGGCAGTCGCTGACAGCGGCTGCCACTGAAAACAAGAATGAAAGCATGTTGGAATCCTATGAAAAGTATCGGAGTTGGTTTACAACAGGTGCAAAGGGATTTCATCCTGACAGAGGACTTACTACACTTCTGTCACGAGGAATGAAGGCATGGATGTTTATGGAGGCTGACAGCTGCCATACACAAAAGGAAACAATAACCATTGGGCGCGAACACACTATGATGTCAGATAATGAGCTGGTAAATCTTTTGGCAACAGTATTGGGAGGTTGATTCTGTATGGAAAGCACTTCAAAGATTTCGGCAAAACATTTGTCACGGATTGGTTATGTCTACATTCGTCAATCCACAACCTATCAGGTAGCTTCAAACACAGAGAGCACCCTGAGACAGTATGCCTTGCGAGACCGTTTATCTGCCCTCGGCTGGGATGATTCACTTGTACAGGTTATTGATTCAGATTTGGGAATCTCAGGAAAAGCCTCAGAAAACAGAGAAGGATTTATGAAACTTATGGCAGATGTGGCAAACGGAAAGGTTGGTGCCATAGCCTGTATAGAAGCTTCTCGCCTGTCAAGATGCTCGGCTGACTGGTCGAGGCTTATCGAAATATGTACCATGACAGAAACATTGCTGATAGATACTGATGGGATATATAATCCAAATGACTTCAACGATAGGCTACTTCTTGGTCTCAAAGGCACTATGAGCGAAGCTGAACTCCACTTCCTTCAGGAAAGAATGAGGGGCGGACTTCTGAATAAGGCAAAACGGGGAGAACTTAAGCGATATCTGCCCATTGGATACGAATACGACTGTGATGACAACATAGTTAAAACTCCGGATATCCGAGTGAGGGAAGCTGTTGAGCAGTTTTTTCAATTGTTCCGCATAAAGAAGACGGGCAGCTCGGTCGTTGCGTATTATACAGAAAGCGGTATAACATTTCCTGTTCGCCAGAGAACAAAAGGCCATATGCATGAAGTACGCTGGGAAATCATGAACAGTGAACGTGCCATCGCGATGTTACACAACCCTTTTTACACAGGTGCTTACATATATGGCAGAACACAGATGAAATGGACCACTGCAGGAAAGCGACGACCCATGCCTGTTCCGGAGGATGAGTGGCACGTAAACATCCCTGACCATCATGAGGCATATATTTCAAGAGAAGAATTCGAGCACAACCAGGAAATCCTGAGTCAAAACACACAGCAATGGGGCGGTACTGAAAAAAGAACTTCTCCTCGCGAAGGTGCTGCCCTTCTTCAGGGGATTTGCTACTGTGGCTATTGCGGATATAGGATGACACCAGTATATTCAAAAAGCCAGGCTACAGGAAGAAAAATCATGCGTTATACATGTTCTGGAGAAGCTAAAGATGGCGGAAGATCACACTGCCGTCAGTCCCTTCCTGCAGATGTCATAGATGCAGCCGTATCACGGATTGTTAAAGAAAAGCTTACTCCTGAAGCTCTTTCCCTGACTGTTCAGGTCCAGGAAGAAGTATCCCGAAGGGACAAAGATCATCTGAGGTTTTTTGAACTACAGTTGGAAAATGCCAGGCGCGAGGAGTCAATGGCTCGTATGCGATATATGAGCGTGGATCCCACAAACCGGCTTGTGGCACTTCAGCTTGAAACTGAATGGAATAAAAAGATACGCATGTATGAGGATGCAGTAACAAGGTACAATGAGGAACTTTCCAAAATCGAAATTTCTGCCAATGATGAATTGAAAAAAGCTGCAGAGACTATCGGGAACAATTTTTCCAAAGTCTGGCATAACCCCTCTGTGAGAAACGAAGATAAAAAGCGCATTGTCCGGTATCTTATTAAAGACGTAACTCTTCTTAGAACACATTCATACTCTGCCAAGATAGGCATTTGTTTTCAAGGCGGAGCCACATATGAAACAGAAGTACCGGTTCCAAAACCGCGTTATGTATGCATAGCAACACCAAAAGATGTTTTAGAATTTATAGAGAAAAATGCTGCTGAGTGCACCTATACCCAGCTGGCAGAAAAGCTTAACGATAGTGGACTTCATAGAGAATGCGGCAGACCGTTTAATCGAAGCAATGTTTTCAGAATAATGAAAGACTATGGAATCAAAAGCAAGAAACAAAGATATATTGACAGAGGATGGCTTACCATAAAAGATGCCGCAAAAGTAATCGGAATTACTCCTCCGGCTTTAAGATATAGGATAAATGCTGGTATCTACACAGGCAAGACAGTCGTAGTCGAAGAGAGTGGAACGCTAATGCTGGATCCTGAAACTATTTAAACTTGATTGGGAGATTCAAAAGAATTAAAGTAAAAAAAAAGACCATCAAGGCCTTCCAGATAACATCAACCATTTTTACTTGTGTCTCAATAGGAGTGCTTTATGAATGACAAACGTAAGTTGTGTCAGTATCTTTGTGATATTGTTTGATTATGGCCATAGTCAAACCTCCTCGTTACATTTGATGTTAGTATTATATCACGATGAATGGATAAATGCAAGTTAAATCGTGACATTTCGTTAAATAAATGTCACGAGTTTCCATTTGAAAAAGTTTAATTGTTGGGGGCTTCTTCGTGTTTTTTGTAATCTTTGATACTACTGTCGATAGCGAACCCTTCAATAAAACGTTTGTATTGTTCGGGGGATATGTCACGAGCCTCATCCGAATTTCTTGGCCATTGAAAGCGGCCATTAGACAGGCGTATGTAAAGAAGATAAAAACCTGTCCCA
>JAILIO010000253.1 GCA_024695225.1 Lachnospiraceae bacterium | reverse complement strand
AATTGTTCATTCATATCAACTCCTCCTTACAGCCTTTAACCCTGCGCGCAAAAAAAACGCCTCAAGGCCAATATGACCTCAAGACGCCTTTGTCTCAAAATTTTATTCCGATGCCATTCCGACACCGACAGACATTATACTTTCATTGTCCCCGGTTGTCAATAGAAAAGTTTAGGGTCTCGTCACACTTTTTCAGTTCTTTGATGATCGGGATATGCTGGGGGCAGATCGACTCACACTTCCCGCACGCAATGCAGTCTGCGGCACTATGCCCGCGGCTTTTTATCCGGTCGTAATCCTGACGCGCCTCGTCAGTCTGTCCGTTTCCGATGTGCTTATTCATGGCGGTGAACACCTCGGGTATCGGAATCTGCTTCGGACAGCCCTCCACGCAGTATTTACACGCCGTGCAGGGAATTGTCTTTGAATACCCCAGGATCTTCTGAGCCTTCTGAATTATCTTCTGCTCCTCTTCATCCAGGGGCTTAAAATCCCTCATATAAGACAGGTTGTCTTCCATCTGTTCGGTATTTGACATTCCGGACAAAACGGTCAGCACGCCGTCAAGCGACGCCGCAAACCGGATTGCCCAGGAGGCAGGCGATCTGTCCGGGGAATGCATTCTGAACATTTCCGTGATCTCCACCGGCGGATCCGCAAGCTTGCCTCCTTTGACCGGCTCCATGATGACTACCGGCTTTCCATACTTTCTCGCGACCTCATAATTTGCCCTGGAGGCTATGGCCGGATTCTCCCAGTCCGCATAGTTTATCTGAAGCTGTACGAACTCGACCTCCGGATGCTCCTTCAGGATCCTCTCAAGCAGCTCCGGTCCATCATGGAAGGAAAACCCAACATGCTTTATCAATCCCTTTTCCTTTTGCTCATTCACGAAATCCCAGAGGTGGAATTTTTCATACTTTTCAAAATTATTCTGCATCAGGGTGTGAAGCAGATAATAGTCAAAATACTCAGCCCCGGTCTGCTTCAGGCTGGTATAAAACTGATCCTTTGCCATCTTTTCGGTAATGGCAACAGGGGCGCAGAGCTTTGTCGCCAGTGTATATTTCTCCCGCGGATGTCTTTCCACAAGAGCCTTTCTGGCAGCCTCCTCCGAGCCGATATAGACATGCGCGGTGTCAAAATATGTGAAACCCGCATCCAAAAAGGCGTCCACCATCTCGCTTGTCTGCCTTATATCGATAGCCAGTAATTTCCTGGGAAGCCTCATAAGCCCAAACCCCAGCTTACCCGTGTCTTCCATTTTTATCATAATCCAACCCCCTTTTCTTTTTCACCCATTAATGCGCATCCGCCTGAAGCACGGATAACACTGCTTCAAACAGCTCCGGATTTGACTCGATCACCAGCGCGATCTTCTCCTTTGCACGGCTCAGGCCATGGAACAGTTTTCTTACCCTGCCCGGGAGCGGCGTTCCGGAAGGCCCCCTTCCTTTGTACCTCATATATCCGGAATCATCATAATAAAATCCCGAATCCATCCGCATCACAACCCTGTCATATTCCTTGCATGTAGCTTCCATCGCCCCGATGCAGGGAAGTATTTCCTCATATCCGGCGATATGCGCCGCCTCAGGATCATCCTCATCAAAAATGTAAAAGAACTCCTCATGTCCCAGAAGCTCAAATAAACGATAAGTCTCCTCCACATTCCGGGAATACATCAGCGTAACCGACGGATAGGCTCTCTTATGATTACCGCCGCCCGGGTGTACCAGCCTCCTGATAAAAGTTGACAGTTCACTGTTCAGCCTGATCCTGTTAGTAAGAAAATATCCCGTATAACCGGGGATCGCCTCAATTATGTCTGCGCCTTCATATTCCCGCTCCGAGGGGTGTATCTCATCCTCCCTGTCATATGATATTATGACCGGCGCATTCCATTTTTCAGACAGAGCCAGGATCTGACCCAGGGATCTTTCCATAAGCCGGTGCCCCTCATCAACAAAGATCACTTTATAATCACCCTCTGTGGATACATCTCCGTTCCCTTCACAGTAATAATAGTCCACCCGCTTCAACCTGTGGTCCAGCTCCTCCAGTTCTTTCTCATGTGAGCCAAAGTGAAAGATGCACACCCTGTCCTTTTTTGACAGTTCCATTGCCATATCATAAAGCAGCAGTGTCTTTCCCGTGCCCGGATATCCTGTAAATCCCTGTATCGGAGGTTTCTCATTACCCTCAGCAGCCTGCGTGATGTTTCCAAGCATCTTTTTCCGGATATCCGTCTGCTGCCAGGTCAGGAAATACTCCTTGCGTAAAAACCTGCCCGGATCAGTGAGAGGCGATATCAGATATCTGTCCTCCCGGAAAAGATGCTCTATGTCACCGTCAAAACAGTTCCCCTGTCCCTCTATGAGACCGATAAGTTCTTCCCAGTCCGACTCGATCAGCCGTCCGCTGTTCGAAAGCCTGACGAGCTGACCGGACTCTCTCAGAAATGTATATGAATACACATTGAGTCCCAGGGCCGATAGATAGTGCCGGTTCTGCATAAGCTGCTTCTTAACGGTCTCATAGGGCACTGCCCGGCTTTTGAGTTCCACATTGATCACATAAGTCCTGCCCACTCTCAGCAGATCGAATTCCTTGCCAAGCCTTGGCATGACAAAAGAATAATAAAAGCACAGGACAGAAGGTCCCTTTGCTATCCCCAGGAGTTTCTCCGCAAACAGCTTAAGGTCATCCACCTCCCACGGCTTCACTTTCATGAAGCTGTCCCTTCCGGACATCTGCCTTTCAAGGCGCTTTATATCATCCGGCTGAGTTATTCTCGTCAAAGCATAAATATTTATCGGTTTCACTTATGCCTCCATCAGCCCACTGTCGTTTCATCGATCCGTGACTACTCAACGCGTTCCATGAACGTACTCTCCATCCCTGCTTCCACCATCAGGTCACGCATGGCTTTGACATATTTATCCTCGCCAAAGCCCTGATACCAGTCAATATAGAAAGAGTGCCCCACTTCCGCCGCCTGCAGCATGATCGCTTTTTCCGGCATGGCGTGATATGCGGTCATACGGATACGGTTCCCGTATTCTCCGGTACGGAGCGTGCCCAGATAGCTTACCAAAGTAGTCACCCTGCTTTTGGCACGCTGCTCGAGAATGATATTGTCAAGCGCTCCTGCACCGAAAGCCTTCGCATATCCTTCGCAGATGCCACGATACACGCCGCAGAGCATCCGGATATTCTGTTCGCTCGAAAAGCCCTTCAGAAGTTTTCTGTATCCGGCATTTAAGCTTTCATCATCGAGCCCCTTTAAGTCTTCCGCAGTAAAGCTGTATGGAGCGTGTACCACCTGATGCAGAAGTGATGTCGTATTTCCCATTACTTTCCGGACGCTGACCGGCGCCATAATGCTTACCGGAAGGGTATTTTCCGGGCAGACCCTTTCCATTGCTTTTGCACAGAAAACCGCCAGCACAGACATCGGGCTGCCTTTTACAGATTTCGCATAGTCCATCAGTTCTTTGCTGTCCACGCTGATACTGTACGCCCTGCAGTTTGCCTTTGCCGCAAACAGCTCGTCATGAACCGTTTCTTTAGGGACAAAAGAGCTGCTGTCGGACAGATTTTTCATCATCGAAGCGGGATCGATGGC
>JAILIO010000226.1 GCA_024695225.1 Lachnospiraceae bacterium | reverse complement strand
TCCATATTTTCTGACCGGCGCACTCTTATACCGGATAACCCGGTTTCCCGGGGCTTTCTGCGCTCTTATTTACCGGATAACACGGCTTCCCGGGGCTTTCTGCTCTCTTATTTACCGGATAACACGGCTTCCCGGGGCTTTCTGCGCTCTTATTTACCTGGCTGACTGCGCTTCCCGGGTTTCTCGCCCACATACTGGTAAAAGGAAGCCCGTATCATGCCATTATAGATCTTTCTCACTTTGTCCGGGCGCAGACCCAGATATTTTTCAGCATTATCGTATGATGATATCATGTAAAGGCTCCATCTGTCGAGAGCCCTGTAACCCTTGCCAAGAGCGGAATAGATTTCCTGCAGTTCCTCCTCCTCGCCTATCCTCTCGCCATAAGGCGGATTAGTGATGATAAATCCATAGGAACCGCTATGTCTCAGCTCAGAAACTGCCCTTCTCTGAAAATGTATCATGTGAGCCACTCCTGCCCTCTCCGCATTTTCCCGGGCCGTGGAAATAACATCGCCATCTATGTCATAGCCCTGTATATCGGCTTCTATAGACTGTTTTTCGTGGCTTCTGGCTTCTTCCCTCGCCTGTTTCCAGAATTTGCCGTCGATAAAGCCCCAGTCTTCGGCGACAAAATGGCGGTTTACTCCCGGTGCGATCCCGGCGGCGATCATGGCGCATTCGATGGGAATGGTGCCGCTTCCGCAGAAAGGATCCACCATTATCCTGGAATCCCTGAAAGGAGTGAGCAGGATCATCGCTGCAGCCAGATTCTCCGAAAGGGGAGCTTTCGCGCTTTTAAGCCTGTATCCTCTTTTGTGAAGGGATGCGCCGGATGTGTCCAGACCGATGGTCACCACATCGTCTATGATAAAAACCCTGAAAGGATAGTTTTCCCCGTCCTCAGGGAGCCAGTCCAAATGATATTTCTCTGAAAGCCTGACAGCCATAGCCTTCTTGACGATGGACTGGATGTCAGAAGGGCTGAAAAGCTTGGATCTCACTGAACCGGCCTTGGCTATGGTAAATGCGCCATTCTTTGGGACAAACCGTTCTATCTCCAAAGCCTTTGTCCCTTCAAACAGCTCATCATAGGTGGTGGCCTTGAAGGAACCCACATTTATCAGGATCCTCTCTGCTGTCCGAATGTTCACAGAGGCCCTGCACAGAGCTTCTGCTCCACCCCTGAACACCACCCTGCCATCAGTTCCCGGCAAGGTGTCATATCCAAGTGCATGCACCTCTCTTTTCAGAACGCTTTCAACCCCGAATCTGCAGGGCAGTATGAATTCATGATCGCCCTTGGATCCGGAAACGATATTGTGTTCATCTTTTCCTTTGAAAACACTATTGTGTTCATTTTTTCCTTTGAAAACACTATTGTATTCATCTTTCCCTTTGGAAACACTATTGGTTGCATGTTTCGTTCCGGCCTGAGCTTCAGGTTTCGTGGGAAATCTGTTCTTTGTCGAAACTCCGGCACCGGATGTGAAACCGGCCTTTTTTCCTGATTTATTCTTATGATAATTGTTGTCTTTTCTCATTTTTCTTTCTTTCATAGTCCCTGTCCATTTTAATTTCCGGGCAAAGCGAGACATTTTCCTATTTTTTCATCTAAAAAGACTCTTTTTCCTGTTCTTAGATGATTTTCCCGCGTGTATGCTGATCTCCCTCCTGGGCATTTTCCTGTTTTTTCATCTAAAAAGACTCTTTTTCCTGTTCTTAGATGATTTTTCCGCGAGCCAGGTCTCATTTCCCGAAAACGCACCGAAGAATCATCTAAAACGCACCAAAGACTCACCAAATACCCGCCGACCACCCGTGATATTTTCCAAAATACCCGGGTTCACCAAATTCTCTCAGCGTATTTCAAAAGTATCAACAAGAGCCTTGAGATCATCCATGGTAGCTATACTGCCGGCAGCGGTACGGATACGCTTGGAATGCGAAAGCCTTGAGGCGTACCACATGACGTGGGACCGCATATACCTGATAGCTCGCGCTTCCCCCATAAGCTGAACCTCCATCTCGGCATGGGTCAGAACGGTCTTCTTTATCTCTGAAAGGTCAGGCTCCGCAGACAGTTCCCAGTCAATATCCATATCTGAGCCCCTGCACGAGGTGCAGCCCTGCTCTCCGACATCACCATCTCCATGCATTAGGAAATCCTTCCGCAAAGCTGCCTCTATCTCTCTGAAGATCCAGGGGTTTCCTTTTGCGGCTCTACCCACCATCACAGCATCCACCCCTGTTTTCTCCATCATGGAAAGGGCCGCTTCCGCGCTGTCGACATCTCCGTTTCCGATAACCGGTATGGACAGTGCATCTGCCACGGCTGCAATGATGTCCCAGTCTGCCTTACCTTCATAATACTGTTCTCTGGTCCTGCCGTGAACCGCCACCGCCGACGCTCCGCAGGTTTCTGCGATCTTTGCTATCTCAACAGCGTTCACATGGTCATCATCGAAGCCTTTTCTGATCTTTACAGTCACAGGATGTTCAGATCTCTTAACCACGGCGCTAATCACTTCACCGGCAAGTTTCGGATCCCTCATAAGCGCAGAACCGTCGCCGTTTTTGACGACTTTGGGCACAGGGCAGCCCATATTTATGTCCACGATATCTATGGGCCTGTCATTCAGCATGGCGGCCGCCTCCCCCATGGACAGCGGATCCGAGCCAAATATCTGGAGGGACACAGGCCTCTCCCTGTCTGAAGTCAGAAGAAGCTCTTCCGTCTTTACATTCTTGTAATACATAGCCTTGGCGCTGACCATTTCGCAGCAGACCATGGACGCCCCGGCCTTCCTGCACAGAAGCCTGAATGGCATATCGGTGACATTTGCCATGGGCGCCAGAAGTACCCGCCCGGAAATAAAGACGCTGCCTATTTTAAAGCCCTGCTCAGTCATCTTCCGTAAGCAGGATAGATGGGTCCTCCTTAAGCACCTTCACCCTGTAATAAAGTGAAAGGGATCTGAACATATCTTCCCTCTTCCTTCTGATCTCTGACACCAAAAGCCCTGCGGATACATGATCGTAAGTGATATCTTCCTCATCGGCATCCGCGATCAGAGACACCTCTCCGTCAGGGTCAAAGACCACGAGAAATACGCCTCCGGCCTCCTGGGTGAACAGAACGCAAATGATCCTGAGCTCGTCCTGCACAGACTGGGGAATGGCAGAAAAATCAGGATTGAAGTAAAATTTCATATCGTAGGCGCTGGCCCCGCAGAGCACGGACTCATTCATGCTCCTCTTTTCGGCCCAGGCCGCTTCCCTTTCATTTAAATAATCGTCACCCGGCATAATCTCCAACTCCTATTCCCACAATCTCTAACACGATCTCAGGTCTTTATTTCCAAGGATCCACAAATATCTTCCAACAAACTTGATGCTCTCAAGCCTCTATTTTCATTTCACAAACATTTCTTCCGGCACGATCGATGCTCTCAAGCCCTTATTTCCACGACATCATACCTGTCTGCTGCCCTCTCCGGCCTTTATTTCCATGATTCACACATACCCGTAAATCCCGCGGACGGACACCTCTCCGCCGGAAACCCGCACGGTCTCCCCGTCCTCTCTTTTTACTGAAAGCTGCCCCAGTCTGTCAATACCGCCGGAAATACCCGTGTATTCTCCCTTGGGGTCCAGCACCCGGACAGGCTTTCCCGCCGAGACCAGCAGACTGTTGTACTCCTCTGTGAGGCTCCTCAGGTCCAGATCCCGGGAAAAGATATCGTACAGCTCTTCAAATGCGTTGCAGCACTCGGCTGTGACACGGGATCTGCTGACCTTCTCACCGGTCTCCAGATAAAGGGACGTAGCTTTCTCCCTGATTTCCTCGGGAAAATCCTCGGCCTTCTCAATGTTCACATTTACCCCGACGCCGATGACCACATATCTGATGCTGCTGCCCTGCACATTCATCTCTGTGAGTATGCCGCAGACCTTTTTTCCGTTAATAAGTACGTCATTGGGCCATTTGACGGCTGTTTCAAGCCCTGTGACCTTTTTAAGCGCCCGCATCACCGCCATTGCCATGACGATGGTGACCATGGGCGCAGTGTCCGGCGCATAATCCGGCCTGAGCAGTATGGAAAAAGAGACAGTGCTGCCAACCGGACTCTGCCAGCTCCTGCCCTTCCTGCCACGGCCCGCCGACTGATGGCCTGCTGCCACCACGGTGCCGTGAGGCGCCCCGTCCTCAGCCAGATCCATCACATCCCTGTTGGTAGATCCGGTGGTATCCTTGAATAAAAGGTTACGCCCTGCCCATTTGGTATCCAGCAGAATGGAAATTCCATCCCCCGAAAAAGCGTCACCCTGTCCGGGCCTGAGCAGATATCCCCTGCCTTTTTGAGATTCTATGGCGTACCCGTCTTCTATCAGTTTCTTTATATGCTTGTGCACAGCTGTCCTTGAAACTCCGAAATGCCTGCTGAGTTCCACTCCCGTAACAAAATCCCGGCGCTCCGCCAGGAGCGCCAGGATCGTAGCTCTGTCTGTCTTTGCGTCACTTCTCATCTAATCCGGCCCATCTGTCTGTTTACTGCTCAGCCTTTCATCCCCAGGGTGAGAGCCATGACCGCTTTTATGGTGTGCATACGGTTCTCGGCCTCGTCGAACACCACCGACTGGGGGGATCTGAACACTTCATCGGTGACTTCCATCTCTTCCAACCCAAACCTGTCGTGGACCCATACTCCGGTATCCGTCTCCAGATCGTGAAATGCGGGAAGACAATGCATAAATATAGAATTTTTACCGGCCTCAGCCATTATTTCCCAGGTCACCCTGTAGGGCAGAAGCGCGTTGATACGCTGCTCCCAGACATCTTCAGGCTCTCCCATTGAAGTCCACACATCCGTATAAATAACATCTGCTCCCTTTGCGGCCTGATGTATATCACTGGTGAGGGTAATGCTGCCGCCGGTCTCCATGGCAATGTCCCTGCATGCCTCCACCAGCTTTTTATCCGGGAAATATGTGGGATCCGAGCATATCCTGCAATGCATGCCCATCTTGGCGCACAGGACCATCAGAGAGTTGCCCGTATTGAATCTGGCATCACCGAAATATGACAAATGAATGCCCTGCAGAGTCCCGAATTTCTCCCTTATGGTCAGGGCGTCAGCCAGCATCTGGGTTGGATGGAACTCGTCCGTCAGACCGTTCCAAACAGGCACTCCTGCGTATTTTGCCAGGGTTTCCACCTTGTTCTGCCCGAATCCGCGGTACTCGATCCCTTCGTAGAATCTGCCCAGAACCTTTGCCGTGTCCTCAATGCTCTCCTTTTTCCCGATCTGTGAGCCGTTGGGGTCCAGATATGTGGTCCCAAGTCCAAGATCGTGGGCGGCCACTTCAAATGCGCATCTGGTGCGGGTGCTGGTCTTCTCAAATATCAGGACCACATTTTTCCCGGGGAAAAACGCGGTGGACACGCCACCCTTCTTGGCCGCCTTGAGAGAAGCAGCGGTATCTATCATGTAAGCAATCTCTGCCGAAGTAAAATCCAGCAGTTTCAGAAATGATCTTCCCTTAAAATCGTTCATTTATTATTAACAACCTCCGAAAATGTAGTAGCAAGCCCTGCAAGTCCCTGTAAATCTGAAGGAATGATTATCTTTGTGGACTGTCCGTCCGCCGCAGCCTTAAAGGCATCCAGGCTCTTCATGGTGAGGACCGCCTGATCTGCGCCGGCTTCCTTTACCGCCCTGATACCGTCTGCATTTGCCTGCTGAAGTCTTATGATGGCTTCCGCTTCACCCTGGGCTCTGAGGATGGCAGCCTGTTTCTCTGCCTCTGCCCTGAGGATGGCAGCCTGTTTGTCTGCCTCAGCCTTCAGGATCTCCGCCTGCTTTGCAGCCTCGGCCTCCAGCACAGCTGACTCCTTCTTTCCCTCTGCCACCAGGATCTGGCTCTGCTTTGATCCCTCTGCCTCCAGGATATCTTTTCTCTTATCCCTCTCGGCCTTCATCTGCTTCTCCATGGCCTCGCGGATCTGCTCGGGGGGAATGATGTTCTTAAGTTCCACCCTGTTGACCTTTATTCCCCAGGGGTCGGTGGCGATATCCAGCACCTCTCTCATCTTGGAATTGATGACCTCACGGCTGGTGAGCGTCTGGTCCAGATCCAGGTCACCGATGATATTCCTGAGGGTAGTGGCTGTGAGATTTGCCAAAGCCAGCATAGGATTGTCGATATCATAGGCGTACAGCTTAGGATCCGTTATCTGATAGAACAGGACTGAATCGATCTGCATCGTGACATTGTCCTTGGTGATAACAGGCTGAGGCGGATAATCCGCGACCTGCTCCTTAAGGTTGACTTTCTTCGCGATCTTGTCAATGAAGGGCGTCTTAAAATGAAGACCGACAGACCATGTGCACCTGTAGGCGCCGAGTCTCTCGATCACATAGGCATTGGCCTGGGGCACTATCTTCACACATGAAATGACCACCACTACCAGAAGAACGATCAATACCAATACGATTCCCATCTATCCGATCTCCTTTCTTTCACTCAAAATACCTTGTCGCAGTTTTCATTACGCCTGATATTTTATCTATTTAACACGCTGTTTCACATGTTTTCTCACCTTCAGCCCACTGTTCAGGATGCAGTCTTCTCAAGCGTCTGCAGCATATTATCATCCCTTTATCTGTCACACGCTGTTTCAGTTGCTTTCTCCGCCTTCACTCCCCGTTTACGGTGTTCTCATTTTTCCTTCTGACTATGAGCCTGGTGCCCCGCACTCCCGTGATCTCCACCACCTCTCCTACCTCCGGCGAATGATCGTCGTCCGTTGCAGCCATCC
>JAILIO010000212.1 GCA_024695225.1 Lachnospiraceae bacterium | reverse complement strand
CTGCGTCTGATATGACGGCGGAAAACAGAGACTGTGAGGACACAGGATCACCTGACAGAAGGCCCGGAAGTGAAAGGGAATACCCGGGGAGGAAGGCCCTCTCTGCAGCCTTTGGACAGGCCTTCAGCGAGTACTGCAGGGGAAACAATATAGTCTCCGAATTCATAAGATTTGACCCGGTGACTGAAAACGCCCTGGATTTCCGTGAAGTCTACGGGGCAGAGTACAACAGGCACACCCTTATCACCGATCTCAGGGGAGATGACCCTGTGGCCGCGGAATTCACAAAGAGCTGCAGAAAGAATGTGAGAAAGGCCATGAGGGCCGGGGTCAGCTTTGAGACCGTGACAGGTCCCGGGGATCTTAAGGTATTTAAGGATATCTATTACGACACAATGGACAGGGACAGGGCTGCCGATTATTACTATTTCGGGGATGATTATTTTTCAAGGCTCTCCGGGATTCTGGGGGATGAACTCCTGATGATCACGGCATACTTTGAGGGAAAGGCCATAGCCTCCGGGATATATTTTATCGATATGGACAATATGACCCTGCATGTGCACCTGTCAGGCACCCTGAAGGAGTATCTGTATCTGTCACCTGCCTATGTCCTCAGATATGCCCTGGCACTGTGGGGAAAAGAAAACGGGTTTTCCATGATACACCACGGAGGAGGAACCTCCTCATCTCCTGAGGATCCCCTTTTCCTCTTCAAGAAACAGTTTTCCGGGGACCGGTTCCTGGATTTCTATATAGGCAGGAAAATATGGAACCCTGAGATGTATGAAAGCCTCTGTGAACGGGTGGGAGTGCCTGAGGGCACCGGTTTCTTTCCGGCGTACAGGGCGTTGGAGTCCGGACGGGCATGAAAAAAGTACTGATACTTACAAATTCCATATCCGGCATCGTCCAGTTCAGGATGGACCTGATGCGGACCCTCAGGGAGGAAGGATACAGGGTTTATCTGTCCTGCCCCGGGGAGTATCTGTATGAAAATTATGAGAAAAAGCTTAAAGAGTCCGGGTGCAGGATCTTTCGCCACGATTTTTCAAGGCATGGCATGAACCCGGCAAAGGAACTGGACCTCATAAGATATTACCGGGCGCTCTGCAAAAAGGTTTCACCGGACATTGTCCTCACCTATACCATAAAACCCAATATCTACGGGGGTGCCGCAGCCCGGGGGCTGAAGATCCCATGTATCGGAAATGTGACAGGGCTTGGGGTCGCCATAGAGAACCCGGGGCTTTTGAAGACTGTAACCCTCACCCTCTACCGCTGGGGAGTCAGGAAGGACAGGTTATTATTTTTCCAGAACAGCGCAAACAGAGATTTTTTTGTAAATGAGCGTATAATAGGACAGGAAAAAACTTCAGTGCTGCCGGGATCCGGGGTTGACCTTGAGGAGCACGGATATGAACCTTATCCGCAGGATGGTCCCGTGACCTTTCTCTACATCGGAAGGCAGACAAAGGATAAGGGCTACGGGGAACTGATACAGGCCGCGAAAAGGGTTAGGGAGAAAAGACCCCAGGTTAAGTTCATATCCCTTGGGCTCTGCGAGGAGGAGTTCAGGGAGGAACACGACAGGCTGGGAGCTGCGTCCGTCATAGAGGAAGCAGGTTTTCAGGAGGATGTGGGACCCTGGCTCAGGCAGTGCTCGGCGCTGATCCTGCCAAGCTACCACGAGGGTATGAGCAATGTGCTGCTGGAAGCAGCCGCCGCCGGCAGGCCGGTTATAGCCACGGATGTGCCCGGGTGCAGGGAGACTTACATAGACGGCGCAACCGGTTTCTCCTGCAGGAGAGCCGACGTGGATTCCCTTGAAGAGGCGATCCTTAAGATGGCGGATCTCTCCCCCGGGGAGCGGGAAGAGATGGGAAGAGCCGGCAGGAAATACGTGGAAGAGAACTTTGACCGCAGGCTGGTCACCGAGAAATACATGGCAGAAATAAGGAGGATATGATATGTCTCTCTACGACGATCTGAAAGAAAAGAAGGAAAAGCTTTCCCTGGTGGGACTGGGCTATGTGGGGATGCCCATAGCCGTGGCTTTTGCAAAGCAGCTGGACGTCATTGGCTACGACTTCAACAAAGAGAAGATAGAGAAGTACAGGGAAGGTTTTGATCCCACACTGGAGGTTGGAGACGAGGAGATCAAAAACTGCAATGTGGACTTCACAAGCGACCCGGAAAGGCTTAAGGAAGCCAGATTCCATATAGTGGCCGTGCCCACGCCGGTAAACCCGGACCACACTCCGGACCTGACCCCGGTCATGTCCGCCTCTGAGACCCTGGGGAAAAACCTGGTGCCCGGCTCTATCGTGGTCTACGAGTCCACGGTATATCCGGGGGTCACTGAGGAGGTCTGCGTCCCCATACTGGAGAGGGAATCGGGACTTAAATGCGGCAGGGATTTCAAGGTGGGTTATTCCCCTGAAAGGATAAATCCCGGAGATAAGGTCCACAGACTGTCCACAATAGTTAAGATCGTGTCGGGAATGGACAGCGAGACCCTGAACACCGTGGCTGATGTGTATTCCCTGGTGGCCCTGGCAGGGGTCTACAGAGCCCAGTCCATAAAGGTTGCCGAGGCCGCAAAGGTCATAGAGAACAGCCAGAGGGATATAAACATCGCCTTCATGAACGAGCTTTCCATCATCTTCCACAGGATGGGGATAGACACAAACGCAGTGCTGAAGGCCGCGGGTACCAAATGGAATTTCCTGAATTTCACCCCGGGGCTTGTGGGAGGCCACTGCATAGGGGTTGACCCTTATTATCTCACCTACAGGGCTGAACAGATGGGATACCACAGCCAGGTCATACTGGCAGGCCGCAGGATAAACGACGGCATGGGTAAATATGTGGCGGAGAGCCTGGTGAAGAACCTGATAAAGGTGGGGCTTCCGGTGAAGGACGCAAAGGTGGCCATACTGGGCATAACCTTCAAGGAAAACTGCCCGGACGCCAGGAACACAAAGGTTGTGGATATCATAAAGGAACTGGAAGAGTACGGCATAAAGCCCGTGGTGGTTGACCCCGCCGCAGACCCCGAGGAGGTGAGAAGGCTTTATTCCATAGAGCTTTCCGGGAAGGACGCCCTGAAGGATATGGATGCTGTGGTGGTGGCCGTTGCCCACGACCAGTTTAAGGACCTTAAGCCCCACGATCTGGCGGCCTATTATTCCCCGGAACACAAGACCAAGGTGATGATGGATATAAAGAGCATATATGACAGATCCGAATTTGAGGACTGCGGATTCAAGTACTGGAGGCTGTGATGTCTTACGAAAATGTAAAATTTCCCGAGGGTTCCCTTTTCCTGGTGACGGGAGGGGCGGGCTTCATAGGGTCCAATCTCTGCGAGGCCCTCTTGAATATGGGGTACCGGGTCAGGTGCCTGGACAACCTTTCCACGGGCAAATATGAAAACATAAAACCTTTTGAGGAAAATGAGAACTTCACTTTTATAAAAGACGATATCAGGGATGTGGATGCCTGTCTCAGAGCCACAGAGGGCGCAGATTTTGTCATGAACGAGGCCGCCTGGGGCTCTGTCCCCAGATCCATAGAGATGCCCCTTCTGTACGAGGATATAAATATAGGCGGCACCCTGAACATGATGGAGGCCTCCCGGGTGAACGGGGTCAAAAAGTTTGTGTACGCCTCCAGTTCATCGGTTTACGGCGACAGCACAGTACTTCCCAAAAAGGAGGGACAGGAGGGAAATGTGCTCTCCCCTTACGCCCTTACAAAGAAGTGCGATGAGGAATACGGCAGGCTGTACAAGCAGCTTTACGGCCTGGATACCTACGGCCTCAGATACTTCAATGTGTTCGGAAGAAGACAGGACCCGGACGGGGCCTATGCCGCTGTCATACCCAAGTTCATAAGACAGCTGTTAAACGGTGAGACCCCGGTTATCCACGGGGACGGGCAGCAGTCCAGGGACTTTACCTACATAGAAAACGTCATCGAGGGGAATCTCAAGGCCTGCCTTGCCCCTTCGGAGGCCGCAGGGGAAGCCTACAACATAGGCGCCGGCGGCAGGGAATATCTGAACGATATCTACGATGACATCTGCAAGGCTCTGGGGAAAGATGTCAAAGCCCTCCACGACGAACCCAGAAAGGGCGATATCAGGGATTCCAATGCTGACATCTCAAAGGCCCGCAAAGCCTTCGGTTACGATCCCTCCTATGATTTCAAGACAGGGATCGCCCTTGCCATAGACTGGTACAGGGAGAACCTGTGAGGTACGCGCTTACGGTATTCGGGGTGAAAGACTCCTCGGAAGATATGATCAGATTCCTCCACAGCAGGGTACATCCTGTGGACCTGGTTATCAGCGTCTCTGACAAGGTCAGGGGAAAGAACAGCATAGCCGGGGGCACAGGCTTAAAGAAGCTTGAAAAGGAACTGGGGATCCCGGTCCACGAGGCTGATTCCTATTTTCTCACAGACGATGCAACCCGCGCCCTTATGGATGATAATGAGTTTGACCTGGGGATATGCATGGGCTGGCAGAGGCTGATTCCCCCTGAAGTGCTGGAACATTTTAAGACCGGTGTCTTCGGATACCATGGAAACGCGGGATACCTGCCCTTCGGCAGGGGGAGGAGTCCCCTCAACTGGTCTGTCATACTGGGGGACACCCGTTTCAATCTGAACCTCTTCAGATACGACGAGAAGCCGGATTCCCCCAATGTCTTTGCCACAGAGACTTTTGAACTGACTCCCTTCGACGACATCAGGACCGCCCAGTACAAGAACCAGCTCATGTCCAGAAGGCTTGCCGGGAAACTGGTGCGGGCCTGGGAAAAGGGAGAGGTCTCAGTTGATACGGATTCAAAGGATTTTGATTCCTGGTATGAAAAGAGGACTCCGGAGGACGGGAAGATAGACTTCAAAGGCAGGACCAGGGATATCTACAATCTGATCCGGGGTGTGACACGCCCCTTCCCGGGAGCGTTCTGCGAGAGGTCTTCAGACGGCGTGAGGATCACGATCTGGGAGGCCAGGCCCTTTGACCAGATCATCGACTTTTCGGATTACAGGCCCGGGGAAGTTGTGGAAGTCTTTGAGGGCAGACCTTTAGTCAGGACTGTGGACGGCTCCCTCATCATAAATAAATACGAAAGCGCAGACGATGCTCCCCTGAAACCCGGGGATATCCTCTCATGATCACCGTATTCAGGATAGACGATGTGACTCCCTATATGGACAGGGAGCCTTTTGAGAGAGCTCTCGGCATCCTCACAGGCGCCGGGGCATTTCCCCTTCTGGGGGTGGTGCCGGACCTTATGGATGAGACATTGTCTTTGGACATCCCAAAAGACAGCGCCGGAAGATTTCGGAAGCTAAAAGAATTTTCATCCTATGTAAACGACCTTTCAGGGAGGGGCTGTGTCATTTCCATGCA
>JAILIO010000206.1 GCA_024695225.1 Lachnospiraceae bacterium | reverse complement strand
TCCTCTGTCAGACTGAACTTTATATCCCCTTCAGAAGTTTCCTCGGCTTCCCGCATTCTGGACAGGAGCCCCATCGTGCCGTCCGCAGGTGCTCCCAGCGATTCCTTCCAGTCAATATAATGACCGATGAAGGAAAGGATCTTGTTGTACTTTTCTTTTTTCCAAATGATATCCATAATAACCGTCCGATCTCACTGTCCCTCTGACAACATCATCTCACACTCAGGCACCGTCAGTTCAGTAAATGACCTGTAATGATCAGCAGTATAATAGTACTTCCCGTCATCCGAGTATATCAGGCGCCTTGAACCTCTGGAGTGATACCCATCTGTATCGATATCGCATTCATGGTAACTTCCCTTTGGAAGAAGACCATCGTAATTGCCGAAATGATCGCCTCCGATGGCGGCGCCGTCCACATAATCCTCAACGGATCCGCCGCGCCATCCCATCTCTTCCGCCTCGTCTTTCGTTATATAGTTGGCGGGTAGTTCTCCGTATTCATCCAGATAAATTACCACGCTGGCCACATCATAATAATACTCGCCCTCAGCAACATAAGTATATCCGGAAGCATCGTAGACGAAACTCTCATCTTTGGGAGCCCCGGTCTCACCCGATACCTCAGAGCCTGCAGAAGTTGCCTGCTCCTCTGCCCCGTGGGGATCCTTATCTGCGGAAGACGAACCGGCATCACTCTCACCCGGAGTTTCAGTGGCAGTGGTCACATAACCCACGCTGTCCTCTGAAGTTTCAGATCCGGAGGATGTGTCAGTCCCACTCTCCTCCGTGATCAAAGTCAGATCAGGCCATGAGCTTTCCGTCTCAATGTCCATATAGGGCGCTCCGCATCCGGACAGTCCCAAGGACATACAGAGCATCATTACAAATAAAATCATCTTTTTCATATCTGTTTTTGGATGATAGCACAATTACCGCCATATTTCCATAGTGTCAGGCATATCAGAAATCCCGGTCTGCGCAATGCAATCCGCATCACATACGCCCCGGACACGGTATCACCCGTATCAGATGAGCTGTTCCATATGTCCCCGTCTCATTTGTGAAGCTTTCACCCGTCTCATCTAAACTGACTTCACCCGTCTCACTCAAACTGGCTTCAAACTGACTTCACCCGTCTCACGCAGGCTGACTTCGTCATTATTTACTTTATATATAAACCATCCTGTGATACAATGATTGGGCTGTGGTCAAATACACCGGAAGGAGATGCATATGAATTTTCTGGAAGAACGTATCAAACGCGACGGACAGGTCAGGGCAGGCAATATTCTCAAGGTCGACAGCTTCCTTAACCATCAGCTGGACATTGATCTGCTGAATGACATAGGCAAGGCATTCTATGACAGATACAAGGACCTCGGCATCACAAAGATCCTGACTGTAGAGGCGTCCGGCATAGCCATCGCCTGTATCACCGCCCAGTATTTCAAAGTCCCCGTGGTCTTTGCGAAAAAGGCCAAAAGCCGCAATCTCGACGGTGATCTGTACTCTTCTACGGTACATTCCTTCACCTATGACAAAGACTATAAGGTCACTCTTTCAAAAAAATTCCTGACATCCGATGACAAGGTCCTGCTGGTGGACGATTTCCTGGCTGTGGGAAAAGCCATGCACGGTCTGATAGACATATGCACCCAGGCGGGATGCGAGATCAAGGGCATCGGCATCGCCATAGAAAAAGGTTTTCAGGAGGGGGGCAAAACCCTCAGGGATGCTGGCTACGACGTGACTTCCATCGCCATCGTCAGATCCATGGACGAAAATGATGGCGTCACCTTTGAAACAAACATTATCTAAAAAAACAACAAAAAAGGTTGTAATTTAAACCGTCTTGAATTAAAATGTCGTGGTATTTGTTGCAATTGTGTTTTGCTGTAAATAAGGGAGGAGAAATTATGAAGAGAAAGATTACAGCAGCTATCCTGACCATGTGTCTGGCAGCGTCACTTACGGCCTGCGGCGGCACTTCCACATCAGGTGGCTCCACAACAGAGAGCGCAGCAGCGCCTGCAGCCGCAACTGAAGCAGCACCCGCTGCAACCGAGGCAGCACCTGCAGCAACCGAGGCAGCACCCGCTGCAACGGAAGCCGCACCCGCAGCCGCCGATACTTCGTCCATCAAGGTGGGCGTCATCTACATCGGTGACGAAAATGAAGGCTACACCGCTTCACACATGAAGGGTGTAAAGGAAATGAAGGATGCTCTGGGCCTTTCTGACGACCAGGTCATCGAAAAGACCAACATCGCAGAGGATGAGAGCTGCTACGATGCAGCCATCGACCTTGCAGAGCAGGGCTGCACAGCCATCTTCGCCACATCCTTCGGACATGAGGACTATCTGATCCAGGCCGCCGGGGAATATCCCGACATCCAGTTCTTCCACGCCACCGGTTATCAGGCAGCAACCTCCGGACTTCCCAACATGCACAACTATTTCGACAAGATCTATGAAGCCCGCTATGTCACAGGTATCGTTGCAGGAATGAAGCTGAACCAGATGATCGAAGACGGAACCATCACCGAGGATGCCGCAAAGATCGGTTATGTCGGCGCTTATCCTTACGCAGAAGTGGTTTCAGGATACACCTCATTCTTCCTGGGAGTCCGCTCGATCTGCCCTTCAGCTACAATGGAAGTCAAGTACACCAACAGCTGGGCAGATATGTCTGCTGAAGCTGAAGTTGCCAGCCAGCTCATCGCTGACAAGTGTGTTCTCATAAGCCAGCACGCTGACACCACCGGCGCTCCCTCCACCTGCGAAGCAGAAGGCGTTCCCTGCGTAGGATACAACGTGGATATGGTAAGCGTTGCTCCCAATGCAGCAATGACCTCTTCTTCAAACAACTGGGGCGTGTACTACAACATGGCAGTTTCAAGCGTTGTAAATGGCGAGAGCGTTCCCGTTGACTGGGCAGACGGCTATGATTCAGGCGCTGTCTACATCACCCCCATAAATGAGAAGGTTGCGGCAGAAGGAACCCAGGCAAAGGTTGACGAAGCTGAAGCAGCTCTCAAGGCCGGCAAACTCCATGTATTTGACACCTCCACCTTCACAGTGGGCGGCAAGAGCCTTGAAGATCTCATCGCAGAAGGCGGAGACAATGAGAAATACAGCCAGTATGTTTCAGACGGATATTTCCATGAGTCAGAAGTCGCAAGCGCTCCTGCTTTCGATCTGAGAATAGACGGCATCACCGAGCAGCAGTGATCCATTTGTTTTCATAGATCAACCCGGGGCAGAAGGAGCTGCTGCTCCTCCTGCCCCTTTATTTTACCGTTATGAAACACTGTTTTTGAAAGTTCAGCCATGCAGCATATGAAATGAACTACCGTAATCATGCATTACCGGAAACAACCTTTACGACAGAAATCCTGATCATCACCTGTATCTGAAAAATGGAGCAGCCCTATGTCAGAAGAAAAAGCTATAGAACTCAAGGGAGTAACCAAATATTTCGGTGATACCGCAGCAAACGATCATGTGGATCTGGCCCTTAACAAGGGAGAGATCCTGGCCGTGCTGGGAGAAAACGGCAGCGGCAAAACAACTCTCATGAACATGATCTCCGGTATTTATTTCCCTGACAAAGGACATATATATGTACACGGAAACGAAGTCTCGATAGGTTCTCCAAAGGATGCTTTTAATCTTGGGATCGGCATGGTCCATCAGCATTTTAAGCTCATAAATGTAATGAGTGCGCTGGAGAATATCGTTTTGGGGATAGATCCTCCCGAAGGGGGTTTCAATCTCCAGAAGATAAGGGATGAGATCATCCGCCTGTCTGAAGACTACGGTTTTGAGATCGACCCGGACAAGAAAATATACAACATGTCTGTGTCTGAAAAACAGACTGTTGAGATCATAAAAGTGCTTTACAGGGGGGCGGACATACTCATCCTGGATGAACCCACCGCGGTTCTGACCCCTCAGGAATCGGACAAGCTTTTCAACGTGCTCCGGGGAATGAAGGAACACGGACATTCCATAATAATAATCACACATAAGTTAAATGAAGTGCTGGATATATCCGACAGAGTCACCGTGCTCCGCAAGGGAAAGAATGCGGGGACAGCGCTGACAAAGGATATGACAGTGGATCTCCTGACCGAGATGATGGTGGGAGAAAAGATCACTCTCGATATCGAAAGGACATCCCCTGTGAATCCCTCAAAGCGTATGGTGGTCGAGGATCTGACAGTTATGAACGGAGAGGGGATCCCCGCCCTGAAACATGTGACTTTTGAAGCCAGAAGCGGCGAGATACTGGGAGTTGCCGGGATATCCGGAAGCGGCCAGAAAGAACTGCTGGAATCCATCGCAGGTCTTGCGGCTCCTGAAAATGGAAACATACGATTCTACTCCGACAAAGGGGAAGAGAAAGACAGAAACGACACATCCATAGCCTTCGTGCCGGAAGACAGGCTGGGAATGGGACTTGTGGCTTCCATGAACGTGACCGACAATGTGATGCTGAGAAGCTACAACGAAGGAAAAGGCAGATTTGTCGAGAGAAAGAAGCCCTTTGAACTGGCTAAAAAAATAATAAAAGCCCTTTCGGTTGTGATCCCGGATATGTCCATCCGCATATCCAGTCTTTCCGGCGGCAATGTGCAGAAGATCCTTCTGGGAAGGGAGATCTCCCAGAAGCCCGATGTGCTTTTGGTGGCCTACCCCACCAGAGGGCTTGATATAAATTCTTCATTCACCATCTACAATGAACTGAACGAACAGAAAAAGAACGGAGTATGCGTGATCTGCGTCATAGAAGATCTGGATGTGCTCCTGGATATCTCTGACAGGATCATTGTCCTCTCCGGAGGCAGACTCTCCGGGACCGAGGACGCCAGATCCAGCAACAAAGAGAGAATTGGGCGTCTGATGACCGGTTTAGAGGCGGAAAAATAATATGAACAGTGAAAAAAAGAAAATCAAAGCACCAGCCTTCCATGTGGAGAAACGGGAAGGGATCAGTTTTCGGAAAGCATGCGCTATCCGCGCTACAGCTGTTGTCCTGTCGCTTATAGTCTGCGCCATAGTGATCGTCCTCATCACAGGCCAGAATCCTCTTGAGGTTTACGGAGGCATAATCGACGGCGCAGTGGGCACTTCCCGCAGATTCTGGGTCACGGTGAGAGAGACGGTGATACTGCTCCTGATAGCCGTAGGCCTGGTGCCCGTATTCAGGATGAAGTTCTGGAACATCGGCGCTGAGGGACAGATCCTCATGGGGGCCACCGCATCCGCCGCCCTGATGATCTATATAAAAGACAGCATCCCTAATTTCCTCCTGATACTGATCATCATGATCGGAGGAATGGTGGTCGGCATGCTCTGGGCTTTTATCCCCGCTTTCTTCAAGGCAAATTACAACACCAACGAGACACTCTTCACTCTGATGATGAACTACATCGCCATGCAGATAGTAAACTGCCTCATAGTCATCTGGGAGAATCCTGTGGGCTCCAATACCGTGGGAATAATAAACGGCGCGACGAAGGCCGGCTGGTTTCCGTCCATATTCGGAAACGCTTACGCCCTCAACATAATAATAACCCTTGTCGCCACAGTATGCATAAGCGTGTATATGAAGATGGACAAGCACGGCTATGAGATCGATGTTGTGGGCGCGGGCACCCGCACTGCCCTTTATGCGGGCATAAATGTTAAAAAGGTCATATGCAGGACCATGATGCTCTCCGGAGCCCTCTGCGGTCTTGCGGGTTCCGTGATAGTCAGCGGCGCCAGCCATACCATATCCACCAGCACCGCCGGTGGACGCGGATTTACGGCTATCATCGTGGCCTGGATGAGCAAATTCAACCCCATAGCAATGCTGGCCATATCGGCGTTTCTCTCATTTATGCAGCAGGGGGCCATTCAGATAGCTTCACAGTTCGGTCTGAATGAGAACGCTTCTGACATCATAACCGGTATACTGCTCTTCTTCCTTATAGGGTGTGAGTTCTTCATAAATTACAGAATGGAGCGCACAGACAGAGGAGACACGGAGGATAAGGCGTCATGACCATACTCATAACATTCATAGTAAAAGCTATTGGACAGGGAATAGCCATACTTTTCGGGGCAACAGGTGAGATCATCACGGAAAAGAGCGGAAACCTGAACCTGGGGATCCCCGGCATCATGTACATGGGAGGAATATCGGGGCTTATGGGGGCTTTCTTCTATGAACTCTCCACGGATAACCCCTCTCCCCTGGCGGGCATGATCATTTCCCTGCTCTGCGCACTGGCAGTCAGCGCTCTGGGAGGTCTTCTCTACTCCTTCCTGACGGTCTCCCTCAGAGCAAATCAAAACGTGGTAGGTCTCGCCATAACCACCTTCGGCGTGGGATTTGGAAACTTCTTCGGAGGCTCCATATCAAAGATCGCAGGCGGCGTCGGACAGATCTCAGTCGCCACCTCAGCATCGGCTTATAAAGCCACCATCCCCGTGCTCTCAAATATACCCGTGATAGGAAAACTCCTCTTCGGTTACGGATTTTTGAGTTACGCAGCCATTGTGATAGCGATCCTGGCCTGGTATTTCCTCTTCAGAGCCAGACGTGGCCTAAACCTGAGGGCTGTGGGTGAAGACCCTGCAGCCGCGGATGCTGCGGGAATAAACGTGACGGTATATAAATATGCAGCCACGGTTTCCGGCTGTGCGATCGCCGGTCTCGGCGGACTGTATTATGTCATGGAGTATCTGGGAGGCACCTGGAGCAATGACAGCTTCGGAGACAGAGGATGGCTGGCTGTGGCGCTTGTCATACTGGCGCTGTGGAATCCTTTAAACGCCATCTGGGGGTCCATCGCCTTCGGTGCCCTGTACATCCTCTACATCTATCTTCCCGGGCTTACAAGAGCCACTCAGGAGCTTGTGAAGGTCACTCCCTATGTGGTCACCATCGTAGTCCTGGTGCTTACAAGTTTCAGAAACAAGCCGGAGGACCAGCCGCCTGCAAGCCTGGGGCTGTCCTACTTCAGAGAAAACAGATAAGGAAAAGCAAACAAAAAATATCCCGGGATATCTCCGCTCCGTATAATGCAGCGGGATTCCCGGGATTTTTAATTATAAGAATATTCCTTCACTCACCCAGAAGGGATCTGAGTCTGTTCAGCTCATCGAGAGTCAGGAGACAGTATCTCTCCCCTCCAAGCCTTGCCACAGGGAGGCTCATACCGGCAAGAGACACTGTCTGTGAAGGCTCTGCAGTCCTTTCAAAAACATTTGTCTCTCCGCTGTCGTCACCCCTTCGCGCTGTTTCCTGAGGTTTATCTTCCACCCGGCTCATGCCCGGGACATAATTGGTATCGCCGCTGTCAAGGGAAGGTATGTCCGCACCTGATGCCTCTGCATCGATGGCGTTACCCTGCCTGACCACGCTTGGATCTTCCATGCTCCCGTTCTCTGCAAACGGCACATCGGTCAGCACCACATTCACAGGGTGTTCTCCATCCGGTCCCTCCGGAACCGGGGCAGCTTTTCTGGGTTTTTTCACCGGCGGCTGATACTCCAGAGATGCTTCGAAGACTGAATTCACCATCTGTACATCCGCCTCTTTTTTCACGGAGCAGTGTATCAGGTCATAATTTGTCATCCTGTCTGCAAAAGAAGGGTAAATAAAGGCCGCAGCCGGGGAATCGATCATCTGGAAGATGTCGGCAGTCCTTATCCCGTCATCGGTGACCTGTATGCCCCCCTTGGAAGGCTTCACATTGCATATGACAATGACCACATGGCGGAAGACCTCATCCGACTCCCCTGTCTTCTCCCGGTTCTGTGACCTTTCCGGCACATCGTAAGTGTCGGACAGAATGAGAACTATATGACGGCTGATGTCATCATTTTCACGGCATGCCGTGTTTACCATGGACGCAAAAGTCTCCGCAAGACTCTCATCGGGAGAATCGTTTAAAAGCCCCTTCAGCAGTTTTTCCATATCCCCGGAGGGCACATCCAGATCTATCCCGGTCCCCATTGACTTGTTGACCACAGACAGCACCTGCTTCTGAAGTTCATCGGGAAGTGTCAGGAATCTGTGGGTGCTGACTGTGATATCGCCATCCATCCCCGTGCAGGCGCACACCATCTGCTCGAAGGTGCAGTCCCCGTACTTCCAGCGTCTTTTGATCTCCTGTGTCTCACTTCTGTTCATCTGCCAAACTCCTCCCGCCATCGGCGCCGTACTCGTATCTGATCCGGTCCGTAAAGCCATCCTGTATCATTTCAACCATGTATGGGATGAAATCCGGATCGAACTGTGTGCCTGAATTGCTCTCAAGTTCTTCGATTATCCTGTTGTTGTCATAAGGCGCCCTGTAACTTCTGAGAGAACTCATGGCGTCAAAGGAATCAGCTACGCAGATGATCCTTGCGTGGAGCGGGATCTCCTCCCCGGCGAGTCCATCGGGATATCCCTTCCCGTCGAATCTCTCGTGATGATAATGGGCTCCATCCCGGATATTGGGGATGGCGGTAAATGCTTTGAGCATCTCACTGCCCCTGGTGGGATGGCCTTTTATTATCTCGTACTCTTCAGGGGTCAGCACTCCGGGTTTCTGCAGTATGGAATCAGGTATGCTGATCTTCCCCACATCGTGCAGCAGCGTCTCATAATACAGGGTATTCAGTTCCTCCCCGTCCAGTCCTGCCCTGCGGCCCAGCTCCCGGGCGTATATGGCCACCCTCACGGAATGTCCCCTGGTATATGTGTCCTTTGCATCGATAAAACTTGTAAATGTCCTTATGGACTGTTCGATCATAAGGGCGTCTCGCTTCCTCAGATACTGTATCCGCTCAACTTTCGCAAAGGATACCAGATATGCAAGGAATGTGATGATCCATATGAAGATCAGAAATACCAGCACATAGAAGAATGGCATCTTGAGAACATCGGGCTGCAATCTGCAGGTTATGCTGTACCCGGTCATATTCAGTTTATCTTCCGAATAAAGGACCGCGCCGAAATATGTGGGATCTCCATCCCTGAAGGACTCCGTGAATTTGTCGGGGTCGAAAAAGATGGTCTTTCCCACAACCTCGAAGTCCCCGTTCCAGGAACTGTCCATCTCCGGTTCCTCATTGAAATCTATCCGGACGCTCCAGTCCTTCAGTTTGGCGTCGGCGGAGTTGGAGAGATAGAATTCATACTGGGCTCCCACAGGTTTTCCGGGAAAATGAGAACCGTCTTTCCAGAGCTTGTCATCCGGCACCACCATCTTCATTACCAGACCACTCTGTTTCGTGTTCATTCCGCTGTTTTTGTATTCAAAGGTTCTGACGCGGTTGCTTTCAACACTCACATAAGCAAAGAAGATTCCGGCTATGACGGCAATGGCAGCGCCTGCCAGGCAAAGTCTTTTGAATGAAGCTGATTCTATGATATCACTTAACGCTTTTTTCATGGACCGATCCCAATACTCCAAAATTTACCTGATCCCCAGGTATTCCTTTACAGCGTCAGCCTGTTTGAACCCATCGCTAAGGCCTAACAGATACAGGCTTCCTATCTTTTCTATATCATTTTCCATGCGGGTGACCGTTACATGCTCCGAAGGGGCTATCACATACACCCTGCCTTCCTCCTGAAGGGCATTCAGTTCCTCAACTTCCCTGTTATATCTGTCGCTTTCGTCCTTCAGGGCCTCCACAAGCCGCGGTCTGCTCTTATAAATCTGTTCCATCACGGGAACGAGAGCCGCATCCGCATTTACTTTTCTGAATGAAGGTTCACGGGTGCGTACGACAACGATCTTCTCAAAATCCTGATCCACAGGCCACCTGTAGGGTATATTCACGGTAACGCCCCCGTCCAGGTATTTGTGTCCGTCTATGGTCACGGGTCTGGAAACCGTGGGCAGTGTGGCAGACGCCCTTATTGCCATGAATATATCTTCGGTATGACCTTTTTCAAAATATACAGGTTCAACGGAATCTATATCCGTGGCAACGGCTATATAACGCCTGTCCTCCTCCATAAACCTGTCCATGTCAAACTTCTCCACATTGGATCTGTCGCTGAAAGCATACTTAAACCCAAAGGGACTCAGATTTTCTGCATAAGCCAGAAGGCCTATATATTGCTGATTGAATCGATTTGAAAGATTAAACCTGGCTGTCCGTCCGATCTGTCCCGAGATGTAGGAGAAACCGCACATGGCGCCGGCAGAGACTCCTATGTAAGTGCGGAGGTTTATATCGTTCAGCATGAAGGCGTCCAAAACCCCTGAAGCGTAAAGACCTCTGAGAGATCCTCCCTCAACCGCGAGACAGCCTTCAGTGATATTCCGGGACGCCCTGCCCTCCGGAATATCCTCGATGCCGGAATATGATCTGTGTTTTATCTTTTTCTCATAGTAAGCAACAGTTGCAGCTGCCGTCGCCAGGGCTCCGGTAAGTGCAACTTTCTGAAGTTTCCCCATAACTCCTTGTCTGTTCCTTCCCTCTTGTGTTGTCCCCGGCGCTCTCCGGGAGTTGGCTGCATCTGCATCCTGCAATAACCCGGTGCTACCCGGGAGTTCGCTTTGTTTATATCATGCGACATGAAATGCTCTTTGGGAGTTTTCTGAATCGGCACTTAAGATCTGTGCAGCCTTGTGATCCAAGCCGATTATACGCTGTAGACTATGCGCTTTCCGTTCTCGTCTGTCTGAACTATGACTGATACCTTGTATCCGTTTTTCTTAAGCACATCCCTCATATCTTCCACAGGGATCTCCCCGGATGCCTTCACGGACACCTCGGTTCCCCTCTCCTCTGTGTGAAAGACCGCAAGCTCGTCCATATTTGCATCATTTTCAGCAAAAAGCCTGCATATGCCTTCCATGTATCCGGGTCTGTCCTCCGCTGAGAGCACGAATCTGGTCCCTCTCCTGCCGTAACCGACGATGTCGATGAGAGCCATGAATATGTCTTTTTCGGTTATTATCCCCACGACTTTTCTGTCGTCATCCACCACAGGAAGGCAGGAGATATCCTGATCCAGCATGATGGAAGCCGCCTCCTCCAGGAACATATCCTCCTTGCACACATTCACATCCCTGATCATGATATCCGCCACGGTGCGCCTGGAAAGCAGGTAATTGAGCTCAAAGATGGAAAGGCTGGTATCCTTGGCCCCGCTCTGCTCTTCCACCAGCCCTCCGGTGATAAGCCCCAAAAGTTTTCCGTTTCCATCCGTCACAGGAAGGCGGTGAAAATCGTTTTTCCTCATGATCTCCAGCGCTTTTGAAATGGATTCCTTCTCCCCGATGGTAAGAGGAGCTTTGGTCATACGGTCTTTTACGTACATATCAGCCTCCTAAATATGCTTTTTTCACGCGCTCATCGTTTGCCAGCTCGCTTCCCGTGCCGGACAGGGTGATCCTGCCGGTCTCAAGGACATAAGCGTGGTCTGCGATGGACAGCGCCCTCTTGGCGTTCTGTTCCACCAGCAGCACGGTGACCTTGTTCTTGTTGATCTCCAGGATGATGTCGAATATCTCTGACACCAGAAGGGGCGACAGTCCCATGGAAGGCTCATCCAGTAAAAGCACCGAAGGCTTTGCCATAAGGGCTCTTCCCATGGCTAGCATCTGCTGCTCTCCGCCTGAAAGAGTGCCCGCAGCCTGGGACTCTCTCTCTTTAAGCCTGGGAAACAGGCCATAGACATAATCCAGATCCTTTGCTATCTCATCCTTGTCTTTTCTGAGATAGGCCCCCAGTTTCAGGTTTTCTGCCACTGACTGCTGGGCAAATACACGCCTGCCCTCCGGAACCTGAGCCAGGCCCATGGATACGATCTTGTGGGCCGGAAGCTTTGTGAGATTGTTGTCGTCCAGCATAACGGTGCCGGATACCGGCTTCAAAAGGCCGGATACCGCATGCAGCGTTGTAGTCTTTCCCGCCCCGTTTGCTCCGATCAGCGTCACTATCTCACCATCCGGCACCTCGAAGGAGATGCCTTTTATGGCCTCTATCATCCCATATCTGACTACCAGATCCTGAACTTTTAACATCCCGTCAATCCCCCAGATAAGCCTTTATGACCTGCGGGTCATTCTGTATTTCAGAAGGCGTTCCTTCGGAAAGGATCATGCCGTAATTCAGCACTGTTATCCTCTCGCAGATACCCATGACCAGCTGCATATCATGCTCTATAAGAAGTATGGCTATGCCGAATCTGTCACGGATGGAGCGCACCATATCCATAAGTTCCTCTGTTTCCTGCGGATTCATGCCGGCGGCAGGTTCATCCAGAAGAAGGAGTTTGGGATCTGTGGCCATGGCTCTGGCCATCTCAAGCCTTCTCTGGGCGCCGTAAGGAAGATTTCCCGCCATAAGTCCCGCCGATTCCTCCAGGCCGAATATCTTCAGGAGTTCCATGGAGCTTTCTTTTATCTCCTTCTCCTGCTTTCTAAAGCCGGGAAGGCGCAGTATAGCCGCCACATTCCCGTATGTGATCCTGCCGTTCATGCCGGCCTTCACATTGTCCAAAACGGTCATTTTTGAAAAAAGCCTGATATTCTGGAATGTCCTGGCTATCCCAGCCCGGTTCATGGCCACAACATCCATCTTTGAAGTGTCCTTTCCGTCAAAGATTATGCTGCCGCGGCTGGGTTCATAAACCTTTGTGAGCATGTTGAAGACAGTGGTCTTCCCCGCTCCGTTCGGTCCTATAAGTCCTCTTATCTCGCCGGGATACACCGACAGGGAAAAGTTATCCACTGCGGTCAATCCGCCGAAATCTATGCCGAGTCCCGTTACCTCCAGTACCGGAGCCTTATTATTCTCCATGGCCGGCTCCTCCCTTATCTCTGCGCAATCTGAATCTCTCCACAAGTTTCGTCTTTGCGAAATCAGTCTTCAGCTTTTCATTGTTGGTGATCAGCATGATGGCGATAAGCACCACAGCGTATATCAGCATCCTGTACTCGCTGAGAGATCTGAGGACCTGGGGAAGCACCACGAGAAGTGTGGTGGCTATTATCGTGCCTGTCATATTGCCCAGTCCTCCGAGCACCACATACACCAGGATCATTATAGAGAGATTGAAGTCAAATTTACTGGGAACCAGGGTGGAGAAATTGAGCCCGTAAAGTGCCCCTGCAGCTCCTGCCAGGGCTGCGCTCGTGACAAAGGCGAGCATCTTCACCCCCGTGACATTTATGCCTATGGAGGAAGCTGCGATCCTGTTGTCCCTGGCCGCCATTATTGCCCTGCCCGACTTGGAATCCATGAGATTGTATACAACAGCCAGGGAAATAAGGACCAGTACCGCCCCTGCGGTAAAGCTGGCGATCTTTTCCGTGCTGGTGGCTCCCATGGCGCCGTTCAGGAGCATCTTCCCGCCGGGTTCCAGGGTTACATTGTTCTGTACGAAAGAAAAATGAAGACCTGACACGTCAAAACCCAGATACATATTTGTGACAAGGCTCTTTATGATCTCTCCGAAAGCCAGAGTGACGATAGCCAGGTAATCCCCGGACAGCTTCAGTGTGGGTATGCCTATGAGTATCCCGAAGAGAGCGGCTATCACCATCCCGCACAATATGGCGATCACAAGTCTCACCACACCGTTTCCTGTGACGGAAGCCAAAACTCCTGACACACATATGCCGGTAAATGCTCCAATGCTCATAAAACCTGCCTGTCCCAGATTCAGTTCCCCGGAGATACCCACGTTCAGGTTGAGACCTATTGCAGCGGTCATATAGCAGCATACCGGTATCAGAAGACTGATCATAAGAGAAGACAGATTCCCGGTCTTCAGGAGCACTTCGAATATAATGTACAGCACTATCACGATGGAGAAGGATAATACTGCGGGGCTGCGCTTTTTCATACCTTCTCACTCACCTTCTTTCCCAAAAGGCCCGAAGGCTTGATAAGCAGTACAATGATGAGCACCGCAAAAACTATGGCATCCGAAAGCTGGGTTGAGATGTAAGCCCCTGCCAGGATCTCTATGATCCCCAGAAGAAGACCTCCAAGGAAGGCTCCGGGTATGGAACCTATGCCTCCAAACACCGCAGCGGTAAATGCCTTGATACCCGGCATGGCCCCCAGTGTGGGAGTGACTGTGGGATATGTGGAGCAGAGCAGGACTGAAGCGATGGCTGCAAGTCCCGAACCTATGGCAAATGTGAGGGAAATGATCATATTTACATTTATCCCCATAAGTGCCGCCGCTCCCTGATCCTCCGCACAGGCCCTCATGGCGCTGCCGGTCTTCGTATGACCTACAAAAAGCATCAGGCACACCATTATCACTATACAGGTGGCAATGGTGATCAATGTCACATAGCTTATGCTGAGCCCCCCGATCTCAAAAGCTCCGTTGGAGAAAAG
>JAILIO010000194.1 GCA_024695225.1 Lachnospiraceae bacterium | reverse complement strand
TGCCGCAATTGGCACATCTTTGATTGGATTCTTTGCTGTTGGAATCATTGTTAAAAAATCACAAAAGTATTTTTTGCGTCAGCATGGTGTGTACCGGCTCCTTGTCAAAGCCGTCCAGATAATAAGTGATCCTGGGATTTGACAGACCATAGGTCAGGGCGTACCCGTTTATGACCAGTCTCTTGCATCCCGCAGGGATGGATACGGTATCCCCCTCTGATATGTTTACGGTCTTGTCGTCCAGTTCCACGGAGGGTATGGCCAGGAGCACGTTTTCAGTGGATGTGCTGTCCGCATTTATGTTGACGGCGCAGGTGCCGGTGGTGCCGGATATGTAGAGTTTTCCGTCCTTGTCCAGATGGTTCCTGGAATTGCCCGTGGTGATGTAAGGCAGGCCGCTCTTTATATTGTAAAAACTGTAATCGATGTTTTTATTTGCTATCAGATCCTCAACTTCTGTTATGTATATACCGTTTGAAGCCAGTATCCAGGCCCCGTCCTTGTCGTCAAAATATATGTCGTAGTTATTTGAATAAGGGAAATTTGATACAGCGGTGACTACTCCGTCCTTCATGTATTCGATGGAATTGGATGTGATCAGCCAGAACATGTTCCTTTTTTCATCTTTTTTGATACGCATGACCACTTCGCTGGTGAGGCCGTCCTCGTAGCCTATGCGGGAGACCTTATTTTTGTCGATCACATATATGCCGTCGCCATCGCTGCCAAGGTAAATCCTGCCGTTGTCATCCTCGGCGACAGACAGTATCTCTGTTGTGCTTATGCCGTTATCCTTGCCGTAGTTTGCAACCACCCTGCCGTTGTTCACTATGAACAGACCGTCACCGGTGGCGGCCGCCATGCTGCCGTCACTGAGTTCCAGCACTGCCCTTACCCTGCTGGCTTCCAGACCGTTTGCGGAATTGTATTCTTTTATGGATCCGGTTTTGGGATCGTAACATACAAGACCGTGATCCCCGTGGGTGCAAAACCATAGATTCCCCCGGGAATCATTTTTTATACAGCGGATCCTCACATCTGTCAGAAGTTCTGTAATTTCATTTGTCCTTGTCCTGTAGGTGCTCAGGTTTACTATGGTGAGCCCCTTGTCGGTCCCCAGATACAGGGCGCCATCATTTACGCAGGTGGAGTTGACCACCATGGGATCCAAGTTTGCAAGTTTTGTGATGTCCGTGAACCGGTCCGCCACCAGTTTCATTATGCCCTGTCTGGTGGAGGTAAACCAGAGATTTCCCTCCATATCCTGCATGATATCTCCCACTGAACTGTTGATGGGTGAATCGTCGATCATGTAGAACCGGTTCTTTTCGTTGAAATAACCCACGCCGCCTGTGGCGCAGACCCAGAGATAGTCTCCGATACGGAGCATGTCATTTATGTTTTTCAGAGGTGAACAATTGTCTTTTGCGGTAATGTTCATGGAACGCCCGAAACTTGCGGTCAGGATCTCCTCTCCCTGTGTTCCCATATAAATGATGCTGGGCTGCACAGGGTCTGCATATATGCAGTTCACCGGATCGTCCCCGAATTCATCGGGCTCATAAAATGCGCTGATCCTGAGGTCGTTCATCTGAAAGATGGCGCCGTTTAAGGTCAGTCCGAATATATTTCCGGAAGCGTCTTTTTCCAGCTGGTTCACATACTCTGTCTTTATCTGTGGATCATCTATGGGGTGCAGCTCCATATCCTCGCCCACATAGGCCATACCCTGGGTGGTGGCCACCAGGATATTCCCGTTCTTGTCCTCCGTGATATCCCTTATGGAATAGGACTGCAGCGCTTCAGACCTACCGTAAACAAAGGGTTCGCCGTTCTCCATATAAGCCAGCCCGTTTTCATTTGTGCCTATCCAGAGCCTGTCCTTTGAATCCACAAACAGACTGAAAACGCTGGATATGCCGCCGGATGAATCGATCCGTTTGAAATTGGTCCCGTCATAGCGGATCAGTCCGCTGTAACCGCCAAACCAGATGAAACCGTTGCCGGTCTGGGCTATGGCGTTTGCCTCAGAGGTGGGCAGACCGTTTGATGAGTCATAGAGTATCGCAGTATAATCAGTACCTTTCCCGAGTATGTCTCGACCGCCTGATGCCTGGGTCCCGAATGTAGGAAGCAGTATCAGAAGGATGGACAGCAGGAAACAGATGATTCCCCGTGTCTTCTTTCTCATAATTTCCTCCCTGGTGTAAATATACGCAAAATACAATTTATTTTATCATAATCACCCTAATCTGTCATTCAGGTCCTGCTGTATTTTTTCAAGATAAGGCACCATCACGTCCCTGTCCCCGGTCAGTCTGTAGTCCGGGTTCATCTCGTCGTATCGGAAGCTCTTCCTGCCCCCTGACAGAGACCTTTCCCAGAAGAGCATGAACATGTCCAGGGGCAGATACCAGCATTCATCCCTGGATGAGTAATATATCAGGAGAAATGCTATCCCGCCCTGTTTTTCAAACTGCTGCATGAATTCCACCTGGTGCTCATGGACATTGTCCAGAGGGAAGGTATCATTTTTGCATTCCTTGGCGTCAAAGCAGACCGGGATCCCCTGTACTGCCCCGATGTAGTCCACCGTGGACTTCTGTCCGAAATATGCGAGAGTTATGTGGCGGGATTCCTTGTCAAATTCTATGGGGGTTATGGGGGTCGGGATCTTCTGGATGAGGGCAAGCCCCTCCTCACGGTATATCTCATTTGTGCGGTTTATCATCTCTTCAAAGCCGGAACCCCGGAGTCCTCTTGAATTCCAAGTAGCCATGATATCAGCCCTCCCGGGAATAAAGACTTATGATATTCAATATCAGATCCCTTACCTTCACCATATCATCGAGACATGCGCATTCATACACTGAATGGTAATTGATGCCTCCCGTCGGGAGATTCGGGCAGGGGAGCCCTCTGTATGAAAGCGTTGCCCCATCGGTGCCACCCCTTATAAACACAGGCTTCATCTCAGCGCTGCACATTTCAAATGCTCTCTTGGCATTGTCTATGAGATGCCTTTCCTTAAGTATCTCAGGCCCCATATTGTAATAAGTGTCTTTAAGCTCCACCCTGCAAGAGCCGGGGCCGTAGAGCCTGTTTATATATTCACAGGCGTTCAGGAAGATCTTTTTTCTCTCCTGAAAACTGTCTGCATCCCCGTCCCTTATTATGTATTCGCTGAGGGCAGAGCTCACATCTCCCTCCAATGACTCCAGATGGAAAAATCCCTCTCTCCCCTCCGTGCATTCCGGTCTCTCTCCCTCGGGGAGCATTGAATCCAGGCGAATGGCCATGGACAGGGCGTTTTTCATGATACCCTTGGCTGATCCCGGATGGATGCCTCTGCCTTTGAAATAAACCCTTGCTCCCGCCGCATTGAAGTTCTCGTATTCAAATTCCGGAAAGGCTGAGCCGTCGACAGTATAGGCGTATACAGCCCCGAACCGCTCTGTGTCAAAGCGCGATGCCCCAAGCCCCAGTTCCTCGTCCGGGGTAAAGGCTATGCATACCTTTCCGTGGGCTATGGAACTGTCTTCCGATAGTTTTTTTACAGCTTCCATTATCTCTGTCACGCCGGCCTTGTCATCTGCTCCCAAAAGAGTGGTGCCGTCCGTTACGATGACACTCTTCCCCTTAAATCTCATGATCTCCGGGAATTCCGAAGGCCTTATAAATACTCTTCCTTCGCTGCATAGCTGTATATCTCCCCCGTCATATTTTTCCAGAAGTCTCGGGCGCACATTTTTCCCCGGGGCATCCGGGGATGTGTCCACATGGGATATGAAACCTATGGCAGGAGCCTTTTCACAGCCTTCTGACGGGGGAAGACATGCATATAAATAACCGTTTTCCGAGTCATAGTCCGGATCCACCCCCATTTCCTTCAGTTCTTCAAAGAGCATGGATAATAGTTCTTTCTGACCGGGGGTGCTGGGAAAGGAATCAGACCTGTCGTCAGACCGGGTATCCACGGACACATATCTCAAAAATCTCTCATACATTTCTTTCATTCTATGTCAGTCTCCTTAAATAATTTTCTGAATCTGTCAGGCACAGGGGCTTCCACCGTCTTTCCGTCAGGAAAGATCTCCCTGAATGAATGCAGGTAAAGTTCACCCTTTCCACTGAGGAGAAGCCGGTCCCTGTCCCTGTCCCCGTATTTCGTATCCCCGATCAGAGGATAGCCCAAAAATGCCATATGAGCCCTTATCTGATGTGGTCTTCCGGTTATCAGTTCCACCAGCATAAGTGATATATCCCGTAATCTGTCTCTGGAAATACATCTGAAACCTGTCCTTATCTCCCTGGAATCAGGATATAGGGGCTTATCTGTCACAGTTACCATATTTTTTTTGTTATCTTTTGAGAGATAGGCTGTTTCCTCAGAGCTTTCGGGAGGCATACCGTGAACCCCCGCAAGATAATACTTTTGCACACTTCTGTCTCTCAGCATCTCAGATACTTTCTGCTCCCCCTTTACGGTCTTGCCGCAGAGCACAAGCCCGGAAGTGTTTCTGTCAAGTCTGCTGAGGACTGATGGTCTTACGGTTTTAAGCAGGGAAATGCTGGTTTTTCCGGTCTCAAGCATATATCCTGTGAGAAAACCGTTAAGGGATATGTCATCCGGCGAAGCTTTCTGGGACAGTACCCCCGCAGGCTTGTCAAGGACAATGATATCATCGTCTTCAAAGATCACGGACACCCGGTCCTTAAGGGCTTCATATTCCCGCTTCGGGTTATCTGATACTGAATCCTCTCCCGACAGTTCCCGGATCTTTTCGTCATTCAGCCATACTTCCACAATATCCCCGTTTAGAAGTCTGTAAGAAGACTCTGTTCTCTTACGGTTCACTTTTATCTTTTTTTGTCTGATCAGTCTGTGGAGAAGGGATTCCGGGGCTTTTGGAAACGCGCGGGACAGGTACTTGAGAACCCTTATCCCCTCAGCATCCTGTTTTATCTCAAAGGATATCATCTCAGGAGAGGGAGATCGAGAAAAGCGTGTCTATAATGCCGTGAGTCAGCTTTTCGTTTTCCGGTTCCCTGCCGGAAAGTGAAGAAAGGCGTTCAGTATATTTCCCCGTGTCATCAAAGGCTTTAACGGTGACTTCTTTGTAGCCGTCGGCAGAAAGAAGATCTTTTATATGCTTTTCGATGGCAGCAGGATCCACCCTTTTGTCAATAAGTCCTATAACCGTGTTATCTCTGATGCAAATGTGATATACGGGATAATTCTTTTTCTCCGACGTGAAGAACAGATCGTAATAGGAACAGGCATTGTGATGATCGTTCTTCTCTATCTCATCTCTTTGCTCGCTGCTACATGCTTTTGCGCGCATGAACATGACAAAGTTCACAAAACTGCCGCTGGCCGGGAGAAAAGATAAAACTGAAACGATGGTGAACAGGTTTTTATTTGTATCGTATTTGTTCAGTCCGAAAAAATAAAGGCTGAAAGAAAGGGCAAACAATACCACCGAACGTATGAGAGTCACGATCCTTCTGTTTGAGATATAGCCATAGGAACCCTTTTTTGTCACGCCGGGTATCTTCATCACTTCCTGCCGGCTGACCTCAGGATCCCGACTTCATCTTCCGTGAGTTTTCTGGTCTCTCCCAGGGGAAGATCTCCAAGGGTGATGCCCCCTTCGGAAAGCCTTCGCAGGGTCACAACTTCATTTCCCACAGCATAGAGCATCCGTTTCACCTGGTGAAAACGGCCCTCATAGATGGTGAGCACAATGGAATCATGGCCGCCTGAGTACTTTACATCCGCGGGACGGGTGGTCTCATTGTCCCCTATATCCACACCCTTTCTCAGTTTCTCCAGGTCCTCCTCTGATATATCCTTTGAAAGACCGCAGAGATATGTTTTCGACACATGATATTCCGGGGAAATAAGGGCGTGGGTCAGTTCTCCATCGTCTGTGAACAGAAGGAGTCCTTCCGTATCCTTGTCAAGACGTCCCACAGGATTCACCCTTGACACATACTGTTCAGGAATATATTCGGCAACCGTCTTTTCCTTGCGGTCACTCATGGCGGATACACAGCCGGAGGGTTTATTGAGCATCAGATACACATGCTCTTCCCAAAAAAGAGGCTTTCCGTTGTATGTGGCTTTGATCACGGCAGGATCTATGTCCGTTTCAGGCAATATTTCTGAAAGCCCTTCCACGGAAACAAGTCCTTTCCTGATCGCTCTCTTTGCATCGCTCCTGGTTATCTGAGCGGCCTTTCCCACATACCTGTCAAGTCTCATATGTTATCTGCGTTATTGCCCTCCACCCATGGTATCTGTTCCATCTGAAACACCGTCTGCGGGAAGCACCGGCACCGAAAGATCGTCCATACCGGGAGTCATATCCGGATGCAGCTGCTGCTGATCGGAATGGATGATATTCAGATACTCCTGTATGGAAGATGTAAAACTTTCATAATGTGCATTTGTGGTATTCAGAGAACCTTCAAGGAGTTTTTCAAGGCTTCCCAGCATTTCGTCAAGGTACCGGATCGCGCTCTCCCTGACCGCATTTGCCTCATTTGTAGCCTTGTCTATTCTTTCATTTGCAGTCTGGTTGGCGGCCAGGATGATCTCATTTGCTCTGGCATAAGCCTGCTGCATGATCTCGCTTTCGCTGACAAGCTCATTGGTCTGCAGTTCCGCCTGGCTTATCAGATCCCCGGCCTTTTTCTTGGCGTCATCCAGGATCGCTTCCTTTCTCTCGATTATCTTCTGATAACGCTTTATCTCTTCAGGAGTGCGGTTTTTCAGTTCCTTCAGATATTCCTGTATCTCTTCTCTGTTCACCTGAATGGTGGTCTTTGAAAAAGGAACATATTTGCATCCGTCGATATATTCCTCAATTTCGGTGATAAGCTGCTCAATCCTGCTGCTCATAAACTTATTCTCCCTTGTTTGATCATTTATGTTGTTTCTTTATATCATATTTTTCA
>JAILIO010000191.1 GCA_024695225.1 Lachnospiraceae bacterium | reverse complement strand
TGGATGTAACTGGCAGCATAATGTACACAAATACCGTGTCAAACGGCGCATTCAGAGGGTTTGGAGGACCGCAGAGCATATTTGCCGTGGAAACCCTTATGAACCATCTGGCTGAGAAGGCGGGGATGACCCCCCTGGAATACAGAAATAAACACTTCTTCAGGCAGGGGGACACCACCTCCACCGGAGGTAAAGTGCATCAGCATGTGCCCATCCCCGAGATGATAGAAAAGACGGAAGAACTCATAGACTACAGCAACAGGTATGAAAAGTACTCAAAACCCCAGAGCGGCAGGTACAGACGGGGTATAGGCATGAGTATATTCTTCCACGGCTGTGGATTTACGGGTTCCGGGGAGGCAGGAACGCCCCTGAAGGATGAAAATGGCAATATCACAGGATATCTTGGGGGTTCCTCCTTGAAGCTTGTAAAGGATGAGAATGACAGGGTGGAGATCCTGGTCAGCAATACGGACATGGGGCAGGGCCTTAAGACCACATTTTCAAAGATCGCATCCAAAACCCTGGGAATTCCCTATGAAAACGTGACAGTGAAGAATCCTGACACCCAGAGGGTTCCAAATTCAGGACCTACCGTGGCTTCCAGATCCATCATGATCACAGGAAAGCTGGTGGAGAGGGCTTCCCAAAAGCTTAAAGAGAAATGGGTGTCCGGGGAACCCTGTTCCATCGATGAGAAATACATCCATCCGGACTTTATGGTCCCCTGGGACAATGACACATTCCAAGGGGATGCCTATCCCGCCTTCTCCTTTGGGTTAAACGTTGCTGAGGTGGAACTGGATACCCTGACCGGCGCTTCATATCTGGTTGATGCTGCAGGGGTTTTCGATGTGGGTCATGTGATAGACCAGAGGATAATGGAAGGACAGGCGGAGGGTGGAATGCTCCAGGCCTTCGGTTACGGCTCCATGGAGAAGATGGAGATCAAAAACGGCAGGATACTACAGTCTTCATTTACCGATTACATGATACCTACCAGCATGGACACGGTGCCTTTCAAGATAGCATTCATAGACAACCCCTACAGCTGGGGACCTTTTGGGGCCAAGGGAGCGGGTGAGCTCACACTGGACGGAGGGGCAGCGGCGTATGAAGCAGCCCTTGAACAGGCTATGGGCAGGAAGATGTCGGTGATCCCCGCAACCCCTGAAAGGGTGCTTGAGGCGTTTGATTCAACCGGGGCTCTCCCCGGGGGAGGTGATAAATAATGGTTTCATTTATCTTGAACGGAGAGAAGGTACAGAGCAGCGGCAGCGGACAGGAGAGGCTTCTGGATGTGCTCAGGAAGGAATTCTCACTCACCGGACCCAAGGAAGGCTGCGGCGAAGGGGAGTGCGGAGCATGCGCAGTCCTGGTGGACGGCCGCCTGATGAACAGCTGCATCACGCCCCTGGCAAATGTGGAGGGCCGGGAGGTCATGACCATAGAGGGCTATTCAAAGACAGAGAGATACAAGGTCCTTGAGAGATGTTTTGCGGAGGAAGGGGCTGTGCAGTGCGGCTTCTGTACCCCCGGGATGACCATGGCGGCAGAGAGCCTGCTGTCTTCAAACCCGGAACCTGATGACGGGGAAATAAGGCTTGCCATATCAGGAAATCTCTGCAGGTGTACCGGTTACAACATGATAATAAATGCCATCAGGAAGGCTTCAAAGGAGGGCAAAGGATTATGGTGAGAACTTATTTTCCTAAGACTCTGTCAGAGGCCCTGAAGATACTCAGGGACGATCCGGCTGCAATGCCGGTGGCCGGCGGAACCGATGTCATGGTTGCAAAGAAACCGGCGGAAGCCTTTATTTACATATCATCGGTGCCGGAGATCAAAGAGACATGCATGAAGGGGCAGGACCTCTTTATAGGAGCGGGGGAAGTGTACAGGGATCTGCTGGAGGAGCCTGATATACCGGAGCTTTTGAAGGCTGCCATGAAGGAAGTGGCATCTCCCGCCATCAGGAATGCGGGGACGCTGGCAGGTAACATATGTAATGCTTCGCCGGCGGGAGATACATTGCCACCCCTGTACTGCATGGATGCCGAGGTGCTGCTTTCCCATATGGAGGCGGACGGCAGCGTGAAAGAGAGAAGGGCCCGGGTGTGTGAATTCATTACCGGGATCAGGAAACTGGATATAAGGCCGGGAGAATTGGTTACGGCTGTTATTATTCCCGGAGTCCGTGAGATAAGGGGTATGAAGATGTACTACGAAAAGGTGGGGGCCAGGAAGTCGGAAGCCATATCCAAGCTCTCATTTGCAGGGCTCTGTAAAAGGGAAGAGGGGGACAGCGCTGTAGCGGATATCAGATTCGCTTTCGGCTCCGTTGGCATAACAGTTGTGAGAAGACCTGAGGAGGAACAGAAACTAAAAGGCCTTTCAGGGGATGCTTACAGGGAAGCGGCAGATTCCGTGGTAAAGGATCTTTCGGAGATATTAAAGCCCATAGACGACCAGAGGTCCACTGCCAAATACAGAAAACAGGTGTCATTAAATATACTTTCGGATTTCCTTGGGAAAGCCGGGGAGGGAAGCCTTTGAAGACTCTGATAAAAGACGGCACCATAGTCAGAAGTGACAGGAGTTTTAAGGGAAGTGTCCTTATCGACGGGGAGAAGATAGCCCGGATTTATGAAGGGGACGCCCCTGATGAGAATGCTTTTGACACTGTGGTGGACGCCTCCGGAAAACTTGTGTTTCCCGGGTTTATCGATGCTCATACCCACTTTGACCTGCATGTTGCGGGGACGGTGACCATAGATGACTTTTATTCCGGCACAAGGGCAGCCATTGCAGGGGGCACCACCACCATAATCGATTTCGGCACCCAGTATCACGGGGAGACACTGATGCAGGGGCTGCAGAATTGGAAAGAGATGGCTTCTGCAGGCACCTCCTGCGACTATGGGATCCACATGACTATAACCGAGTGGAACGAGGAGGTGTGCCGCGAATGTGAGACCATGATGGAAGAAGGGGTGTCCACCTTCAAACTCTATATGACCTATGACACCCGGGTGGATGACGATGTTTTCTACAAGGTGCTGAAGAGGCTTAAAGAGGTCCACGGCATCACCGGAGTCCACTGCGAAAATGACGGTCTGATCGCGGCCTTGAGGGACGAGTACGCATCGGACAGCCGTGTGTCGAAGGTGTCCTCCCACTATCTCACGAGGCCTCCGGAAGCAGAGGCCGAGGCTGTGAACCGTCTGCTGTATATAGCTGAGCAGGCGGATGTGCCGGTTATAGTGGTGCATCTCACAAACGAACTGGCCCTCCAGGAGATCAGGGCAGCGAGAAAGCGCGGCAGGAAAGTGTTTGCGGAGACCTGTCCACAGTATCTGCTCCTGACGGATGACGTATATGAGCTCCCCGGATTTGAGGGGGCAAAATATGTATGCGCCCCGCCCATCAGAAAGAGATCTGATGTGGAAGCCCTTTGGGAAGCTCTTAAGAACGGGGAGATACAGACTGTATCCACCGACCACTGTTCCTTTACCACAGAGCAGAAGAGGCTGGGGACAGAGGATTTCAGGAAGATACCCGGCGGAGTACCGGGAGTTGAGACCAGGGTGCCCCTTATTTACACCGAAGGGGTGTCGAAGGGACGGATATCCAGAGAAGACATGTGCAGGGCCCTGTCTGAAAATCCCGCAAGGTTATACGGCCTGTATCCTCAAAAAGGGGTTATACAGGAGGGGGCTGACGCGGATATCGTGATCCTGGACCCGGATGTGAAAAGGGTTATAAGCGCTGAAACACAGGTGAGCAAAAGCGATTACGCTCCCTTTGAAGGTTATGAGTGTGCCTGCGCTGTGGAAAAGGTGTACCTGAGAGGCACACTCTCTGCGGAAGACGGAAAGGTAGTCTGTGAAAACAGGGGCAAGTTCCTGAAACGGAACGGATATGGAGAGACGATATGAAAATAATAGGAAACGGAAGAGTACTGACAAGGGACAGCGCTTCCCCCTATTTCCGGGACGGAGCGGTGGTGACTGAAGGAAACCTGATAAAGGATGTGGGAACTCTTTCTGACATGAAGGAGGCCTATCCGGATGCAGAGTTTATCGACGCTCACGGAGGCGTGATAATGCCGGGCTTCATAAACGCCCATACCCACATCTATTCCGGCCTTGCAAGGGGCCTGTCCATCAAGGGCAATAACCCCACGAATTTCTACGAGGTGCTGGATGGCATGTGGTGGGCCATAGACAGGAAACTCACCATATCAGGCACCAAAGCCTCCGCCTATGCCACTGCTCTTGAGTGCATCAGAAACGGTGTCACCACCATATTTGACCATCACGCCAGTTTCTGTGAGATCCCCGGGTCCTTATTTGCCATAAAGGATGTGCTCAAGGAGATGGGGATCAGGGCCTGCCTGTGTTATGAAGTATCGGAAAGGGACGGGGAGGAGAAGACAGAACAGTCACTTAAGGAAAATGAGGAGTTCATCACCTGGGCGCTCAAGGAAGATGACGACATGATAAAGGCCATGTTCGGCGGCCATGCCCTCTTCACCATTTCCGACAGGACTTTTGAAAAGATGGTGGAGATGAATAACGGCAGGACAGGCTTCCACATCCATGTGGCGGAGGGGATGAACGATGTCTATGACAGCATGGAGAAATACGGCTGCCTTCCGGTGGAGAGACTGATGTACAACAAGATCCTGGGGGAGAAGACCATCCTCGGGCATTGTATTCATTTGTCACCCGGGGAGATGGAGATAATAAAGGAAACCGGCACCATGGTGGTGAACAATCCGGAGTCCAACATGGGCAACGCCGTGGGATGCGCCCCGGTGCTCAAAATGTTT